>CAZMBV010000008.1:22208-29825 GCA_964564335.1 uncultured archaeon | reverse complement strand
GGAATTCTACTAATTCTATTCTCATTGATTGCGCTTGCCAACAGTGGTGCTATCCACATTAGCGCTCTGAATTTTGGTAACACGTGGGTAATCGTATTGGTTATGGGTATCCTCATGTACGTGTTCGGAAGTGGACTTGGTGGAATACTCGTCATTATTGGCGCTATTCTGTGGCTAATATAAAGAAGATAATTGCTCAATCTACTCGCATTAGAACATCCGGTCCCTATATTATATATAGTGGTTTTACTATTGTTAATAAGTCCCTTTTTGGGGTACGCTAAAAATAAGGAGAGATTGTTAAATTGTCTGACTTAAAGAAAATTGGTGATTTGCTAATACTCCTCGGTGGTATTATCGGATTAATTCAAGGTATCTTATTGATTATTGGGTCGCCTTTCACAATCCTTCCAGGATTGGGAACCGACTTCGGTTTAGGTTCACTAATATGGGGAATTCTAGCAATTCTGTTCTCACTGATTGCCTTAGTTAACAGTGGCTTTATCAAAATCGGTGCATTGGAATTCGGTAATAAGTGGTTAGTTGTTCTGATCATGGGTATTCTCATGTATCTGTTCAGCAGCGGCCTAGGTGGCGTTCTCGTCATCATTGGTGCAATACTACTATTACTTTAATAATAGAGAATGATTGCTCAGTCAGTTTTGAGAGCTGATTGAACAATCTTCTTTCTTCTTTTTTTTGTTATTTCTCTGCAGAGATGGCTTTATCGAAACGGTCTACTGCATCGTCAATATTTTCCTTGGTAATAATGTAACTAGGAGTTAGACGAATGACGTTTTGACCAGCCCCGAGCACCCAGAGATGTTGCTTCTGAACTGCATTCTTCACGACGTTGTCTCGTAGCTTTCGAGCTTTTTCTTTGCTCTTTTTGTCTTTGACCATCTCCATTCCGACCATGAGGCCCATTCCACGAACGTCACCCACAACTTCGTGCTTATCCTTGAGTTCATCAAGACGTTCTAGAAGGTACGCTCCATGTTCTGCGTTCTTCTTCAAATACCCACCCTCTTCCATATGTTTGAAGTTCCATAATGATAGAAGACTCATCTTAGGTTCAGCAGAGAAAGTTTCTGAATGGCGTGATCCACCTGTAAACATTGGTGCCGGACCAATTGAGGCACCCATTGGATATCCTCCACCAATTGCTTTGCCCATTGAAACATAATCAGGAACTACTCCATGATTTTCGACTGCAGTCCATTTACCAGTTCGTCCCATTCCTGCTTGAACTTCATCAGACATGAAGTAAGCACCGATTTCCTTTGTTAGATCATAGATTCCCTTGACTGCTTTCGCAGGAGGAACTATCAATCCACCTTCACCGCAGAGAGGTTCCATTACTGTTGCAGCGATATCATTTCCTTCAACTTCAAGTGCGTATCTCAGTGCTTCAACGCATTCAAGGCTGCAATCCTCTTCAGTCGTACCGTATGGACATCGATAGCAGTATGGATAGAAGACACGAACGGTGTCGACACCCTGTGGAAAACCATTCTTGTGTTTAGAATTCGAAGAACTAAGTGCTAGGGCATAACCTGTACGACCATGGAATGCAGGTCTAAAGGCTACAAACCGTCTATTACCAGAGAGATCCATAGCGGATTTCATACATCCTTCAACTGCTCTAGCGCCAGATGTAGTAAATACAACTTGCTTCTTATGATTACCAGGAGTGATTCCTGCAACTCGTTCAGCTAGCAGAGTCTGGGGAATAGCATCAAAGTCCATTCCTGGCAGCTCTTTCACCACATCCAGTATGCTGGCTTCAAAATCGAGATACGGTTTATACCGGAGACCAAATGCACGGACTGCAACACCACCGGTTACATCGAGGTATTCTGTTCCTTCAACATCGAAGATACGAACACCTTCACCCCGTGTGTGGTCAAGACAACCATATACATCTCTGTCTTGAGTTGTTAGTGCAAGCGATTCAGCAGCCCGTTTTTCCCAATAGTCATTAGTCAAATCTTCCTGACTAATATCAAATCCCAGATCTTTGAGAATTTTGATGTGTTTTTCATCCATTTCGATACTGTCCTAAGATTGGCTGTCTTTTTAGCAGAATAGCACCATTATCTAATTATCGATAGCAGCCTGATTCAAAAAAAAAACAGGATGAAAACGTATTCATTCTCCATCCAGAATAGTTTCATCCTTTACTAAAAATAATAAGCAGACCCGCTAACAGAATCATAAAACCTGCTAACGTCTGTGCACTGCTAAGCCAAGCGATAATGTTGAGGGATATTACTCCATATGAAACAATCAATATTAGAAAGAAACCAAACAGAGCTAACAAGAGTCCTGAACGTTTAACCTTCCATGTAACAAAACCACTCGCATCAAAAGCGAGAACTACCATAATGATGACAGCAATACCAAGGAAGACATCGATTATGTCATATGGTGGATTTAATCCATATACAATTCTCTGTATTGCAAATATCAACAAAACAATACCGCCCAACACGGTGTAACCCTGTGCGGCACCTTCAGCTTTACAACCCATTGATAGTGTACCTCCTCAGGAATCGTTACTGAAACGATCCTAAACTAGTTGAGTGTCAGAACTTTTGCGTGTATTAAGTTTCGTGCCTATTTTCGCGTATACTACTGCGTAATACATACCATTGTATTGTTCAGAACGCATGTCCGTATGACGTCAGTTTAGTACCTGGGGTGACCAAAACGAGAAATCCTACATACGAAGGCAACAAGGTCACAGAGAGACCTGTGAGACTTGACAAGACTGAGGGACATGTGATAATCGAAGGTAGAGCATACCCTGCTCGGGAAATCGTAGAAGCTCTAGCTCAAAGCGGGTACACGGAAATCCGATCTATGGGAGACTCGATTATCCTCGGAACAAAAAGAATCACACCAATCTTCAAATCTCGTCAAGACCGTGCAATGGCAGCATTATGTCATAGTAGCCTTTCATATTGTTGTCCACTCTCAAAGAGATGCGCTGAGAGAGATAGAGCCCTAGAAATAATGGGTCTGACACCTGATGAGTATGAGAATTTGAAGAAAGATGCCCATCTAAAATTCATCGATTCTGCACGGGGTATGGGTGCAGATCCTCAATGGACTAATCAAGCGGCTTCAGAAAGAGTTGCGAATAGACCAGCTGTTGACCCGGGATACGGTGCTGAAGATTACAGACGTGATTTTGAATCATTGGATGGGTCATTACAGACTCAAAGAGACCATTATGATCGAAGACCCGATTCGTGGCAGGACCAACGAGATGAAAGGCGTGCCTATCAATATCGTGAACAAGAGAATAGGGATATCTATTCAGATCTTCAAGGAGCCATTCCAACAGAAGACGAGGCTAGTTGCAGTGTTTGTAATATTGAGAGAAACGAACCGCTTGAGGGTATTGGAGCGCTTTTTTCACAAGGAGAATTGAGCCCATTTTTAGACGAGTCACATGAAGAGAACAAAGAACACATCTTCTGCTTCTCATGTGGGAGAACTATCAAGGCAGGAAACAGAGTGTGCCCATTCTGTGGTGCCAGGCAGTGAGATTAATAATTTCCAATCGCACTTTCTCGTCGCCGAGAGTAATCTGAAGGATAATGGAAAGTAGTTACGATTCTATCAATACCCACGTCTTTTCCTAAAGCTTTCAATTCCTGAAGCTGCTCAACAGTTGTAACACCCCAGCGGAAGAGTGAAGCCCTTCCTCCTCGTCGAGTGAATTCATTGACGAAATAGAGTGATTCTACAAGATCATCATACTCCGAACTCCCCTTCGTTGGGAGAACCGGAGACCATGGATAGAGATTGATTAACACGTTCTTTGTAATCTCACCAATCCGTGCATAGTCATAGCCATATTCGCCCTTTGCCCCTTCAGATAGACCAGTTTCGGGATCTAGAAGTACTTCAACAGATAATTTGAGGGGTTGTTCTCTTCCAGTTGTATCATCGGATTCAGTTGCTGCCTCTTGGAGGTAACCAAGGCCTTCGTGTACCTTGTCACTTCGCCATTGATGCCATTTCTCATGATGTTCAGGGTTCTCTGTGATGAACTGGTAAGTTAAGCGATCTGGTTCTTGATCGACAAGTGGAGCGAATTCCTTACGACAACGTTCACAAAAACAGAAATGATCTCGAATAAAACCAGTTCCGAATAACAAGATTTCATTGACTGGATATGAACCGATTTCCTTCACTATCTCTGCACCATATTGCCAGAACTCTTTTCTATTCGGACATATCTGATGCTCCATCTTGACTCCCTTATCGTTCATAGTCTGATATTTCGGATCCCGTGCAAACCAACCATCAGTGTAAAGGTCAACACCAACGACACCATGAATTCCTAGTGCATCGGTTAGACGGACCCATTCTTCAAAGAACTCGATATGCTCTTCTCTGACGGGGGCTGTACGACTTGGGTATAATGCATAACCATCAGGTCCTTTCCCGACAATACCCACATCCTCCATATAGGATGCATATGTCGAGATGAAGTCTTTCGCTGATATGTCAATATCTTCGGGTTTGAACATTATCAACATCTTTTGCATGAAAAATTCCCGATAGTTCAGTTTCATTATCAAATACCCCGTCGATTGTAAAGGAAGTCAGGCTCTCGGTCCCTTTCCGAGTATCAAGTCACGGCTATAAGAATTTCTTATTTGAACCCTTTTGTGATTTCTATCTCAGAAGAACTTGTCTAGGGTGGTAAATCCAAGAAATTCCTCAAAATCAAGCCCAACTGAGTCAAGAACTTGCTCAAAGACGCTTCTCAAGATATCAATGTATACGTCTTTGTCAATCCAGTACGAGCTGTCTTTGGCTAGTTCAACAGGCATGACACCACCTGCTCCTTTCACCCGAATAAACTCAATAATGGTTCCAGGGGGAACCTTGCTCGGGTCGCCAGTCTGCTCTACTAACATCTTTGCAGCTCTGACGTGAGGCGTGTCTGTTGGATATTCCGACAGACGCTTAGTGAGTTGTATTCTGAATGCTAGCTCCTCAGGTGAATATGGTTCACCTTTTCCTTCAAGCCGGTCAATCACACAATTCACAATCTCCCGGATTTCTTCCTTCGCTGCTTCGAATCCATCTGGGTCATCAACACGACTTAAGACCACTAGCATCTTTCGAAAGGCTTCTTGGGCATAATCGGGAGTATTCCTCTTTTTGCCACTCAATCCCTTGACTTCGACTCTGCCATCTTTGTAGATACCGATGTAGTTCTTCTTTCGGTCGGATAAGGCAACATACTTGTATGTCTTCTCAACTTCTAGATCTATTCCAAGAGCCTCACTTGACCACTTCACTAACTCTTCCTGTTGTTCTTTAGAGGGATTATCCAAGAAAACTGAATCAGTATCTCCATAAAGAACGCGAATCCCCATGGACTCGGATTTTTCTTTAGTTCTAATAATTGCATCACGACCAAAAGCAGTCACACTCTCAGCAGCAGGCATACAAAACAATTCGAAGTGTTGTGCTCCTGTAACCCCGTAGGATGCATTAATGAAAACTTTCAAAGCCTTCTCAACAACTGAGTACCAGTTTCGAGTTTCCGCATCAAGAGATTTGTCCTTAGCTTTAGGTTTGAACCAGTTCACTCGAGTGTCACGGAAGAAACCGATTGTTTGACTAATCATCCCTTTCCGCTTCTTGCAAATCCAGTGGTCAGTTTCAGGAACTCTGTTGTCTCCAGCATTTCTACATTCGTCATGGGAACAGTCTATGGTCTCATAGCTAATATTGTGTTCCTTCATTATGGTCGGGTATAGACTGGCAAAGTCCAGAACTGTAGCATTGAAGTGCACTCCAGCAACTGGCTCGATAACAATAGCTCCCTTGAATGCTTTGCCACCAATCATCGCTTCAGTCTGTGCATCAGGTTGCTTCATTGTGTCAATATCAACACGTCGTGGAATTAGTAGGCCGTTAGCACGATGTTCTTGGCGAAATAGCGATTGAATCCAAGAGGAAATATAGAATCGTGTAACCTCTTCCATTGACATCCTCGAGATACGCATGAGTAAGGCCATCAATCGAAGTAGTAATTTGTTCTCATATTCGGTGAATTGTAGGACAAGATTAGCATCTTGCCAGCAGTAGTGCGCGAGCTCAAAGTAATTCAATGCGGATATACTATCACTGAGGTCAAGTTTACCTATTCCCAAGAGACCCTCAGCTATGGTGTTTAGATTCTCTCTCTGATATTTTCCGGATAACGCATAGATTTTGATTGATGGATTTCCAAAGAACTTGTACATATCAACATGTACACCGCGTTTCAAAATGGCTTGCTCTCGTCGAGGATCTTGATTGCCTTTCATAACAATTGGGCAATATCTCTCAAGATCGATTCTCAATCTCTTGGCACGATTGTAGAGATATTTCATGTCGAAGGAATCACCAACAAAGGTGAGAACAAGGGGATAGGTATCAATGATCTGAAAAGCTTCAACCAACATCTCTGCTTCATCATCAAAGTATTTGATTTTCAACTCTTTAGGAAAATCTTTGCTCTTCTCACCTTCGGTGAGTTCCTTACGTCTTAAGACAAAACAGGTATTATATCCCTCATTATCAGATAAACCGATTGCAGTGACTGGTTGCTGTGAAACCGATGAATCGGGGATTCTGTTCAATACAGGAGTGTACACCTCAATATCGACAGCGATTCTTTTGATATCGGGAACTTCGGTGAAGAACATAGGCGAGTAAGTGGTTATAGTTGATTCAATATCCCCATCCTTTGCAAACGTGTTCTTGAATTCCTCCAACGTTTTAGCATCAATATCGGGAGGACAGGGAACTAGATTACCCTTCTCAATCGTATACATCAACCCTGGAACAAATTTAGTATCATAAGTGTAACATAGATGATAGCGAATGTTGGCTTCCCAGGCATGGCTGACTCCACTATTATCATTGAGAAGATTTCTCATTGCTGCACCACCCCCACCAATTGCAAGTGGATTATCACCAACAAGCTTGGTCATTGTGACGGGTTGGTCGTGCAAGAGGTCATGAAGATGTACAGTTTCGGTTTTTACAAAACCAGGATTTCTCTTGACCTTTGACTCTACCATCTGTGCAGGCCAATCTGTATACAAGTATGGTTTGTGACCCGTATTGTCTACCCAGAAATAAATTTTCTTTGATTTTGGTTCATAGAGTTTGAGAACGGCCTTATTGAGTGGACCGGAATAGTCTATTGAGAGCAAGATTGATGGAGGTAGATTATTTGGCCGCTCTTGTTCACCTACTTTGATATCAGCAATCGTTTCTTCTGAATCTGATTCATCAGATTCATTCTCTCCATCATCATCAGAAATAGAAGGTGTTGAGGGGATATCTTTAGAATGTGATTTCTGTTGTGGATTGTTCTTAGGTTTTAATTCCACTTCTGCCTCTTCAGGTGAGCTGTAATAATCCTCCAATGAGGATTGAGTACCATCATTCTGTTTATCGTCCTTCACAGAAACCATCCACGAAATTATTGGAAGTTTTACCACTGATAAGCACTTCCCAATATCTTTCCGAGCTGAGAAACGAGCCCTTCATTAGTCACCAAGCTGATGACAAAATCATGGTTCGTACATT
>CAZMBV010000008.1:0-22108 GCA_964564335.1 uncultured archaeon | reverse complement strand
GATATAGACGGCAAGTGCTATGCAGGTCACCTTATGGAAGGCTGTACTGTATCAGTTACAATCGAGATAGTAATTACCGAATTTACTGAAATGTCAAGAGCACGTGATGACGCAACTGGGTTAAATCTTCTAGACCTCTAGATGGCATTCCGAATCTTCTTAGATATTTCATCCAGTTCAGTCCTATCTGCCATGGACTCACGATAATCTGGCGGAAATCTAAAGCCAAAATTAGCGCCTTTACTGCGAGGAATTGAATGAAAATGTAGATGAGGTACTTCCTGACCAGCTCCAGACCCATTAGCAACAACTGTCATTACTCCCTCTTCACCTGTTGCATTCTTAACTCCGCGAGTCAAATCGATGAGCCTTCTTGCCAGATGAGCTACGACTTCAGGATCCACATCAAGCAAATTCACGTAATGCTTCTTGGGTATCAACAGACTATGACCCTTGTTAATGGGAAATGCATCAAGAAAGGCCATACAGACATCATCTTCAAAAATTACAGATGAAGGGATCTCTCCACGCACAATCTTACAGAATATACAATCATCTGAACTCATACCAGAAACACTGTAAAATTATGAGATAAATCTCATGGTAATATCGGCACAAGTCTCATTAGCACAGATTTCATGCTGTCAGACAATCTGTAAGTAAGGATGTGTACTCTTGAGCGGACGCAGAAGGATGATTAACTTTGACCAAACACAAAATGAACGTGGAAAACTAGAAAGCACGTATTCAGAACTTGGTAAGTTGTTGAGAGATAACGATTTTGATGTAGAACCATATACTGAGTTCATGATTCAAACAAAGAAGCTCAAAGATGTAAATGTCCTCGTTTTCGGTTGTCCCAATAGCTCAAAGATTCGCCCGCAAGAGATTGATGTGCTCAAAAAATATGTGGAGGGAGGGGGAGGATTGATGCTTCTTGCCTTATCAGGTGGGGACCGTGGGCTCATGAATAATCTTTCGCAGATCTCAGAGGAATTTGGTATAACTTTCGCGAATACTGCAGTGAAAGATGAACGGAGTAACGCAGGACTTCCGACCATGCCCATTATTACGGATATCGTTGCACACCCATCAACTGAAGATGTCGATGACATACTGTTACCTTCTGCATGTAGTCTCAGAATTGATGGCAAAGTAACAACACTAGCGCGAACTTCTGAAATGGCAGATCCAGCAAAATCTCCTGTTATCGCAATAGCAGAGTCAGGCAAGGGGCGGGTCATGTGTATAGGAAGCTATGAAGTATTTCGAAGAGGTGGAGGTCTCAAGCATAAGGGGAACAGAACCTTTGCAGTGAATGCATTTGGATGGCTTAGTGGACAAATGCAGATGACGAAACCCAGCTCGGTAGTGAAGGAACAAGAAAAACAGGAGAAACAAAAAACAAGTACAGATGCCATTGCGTCAGCTGATTTCGAGAAGACACTTAGAAGATTAGTTAATGCAGTATTTGATTTACAGAAGGATATTTCGAAAATCAAAGAACAAGTTGGAAATGTAGATACTAATATCGAGGAACTACGAAACCAATTCCAAGACTTTGCAGAAAAGACCCAGCAACAGCTAGGTATCATGATTCCAGCGAAACAATTCAAGACTTCAGAAGAACATAAGACTGCAGATGTTGAAACCGATATCAAGGGTCTCATGAGCGAGATTAATTCTGTGGAACAACTGAGAAACCATATAGAGCAACGTCACTCTTCCGGTGCTATGCCAAAGGATACTTACAATGAAGAGGTTGAGAAATTGGATGCACGACTTCTGAATTTAGAAAAGAAATTGGCAAAGAAGCAACAAGAACTAGCTGGACTTAAGAGTTAGGAACGATTTTCTCCATTTCATCTTGAATCACAATATCTTCAGAAGCCCCTCTGAGTTTCATCCGGAAATTACTAAACGCTGCTCGAAGAACATCTGTTGCAAGTTCGAGAACGATTGAGAATTGTTTGTGCATGAGATAGCCTGTGAGTATCAAAAGGAGAAATAAAAGGTAAACATACCGACTTGGAAAGAGGATCAGGACACCAAAGATGAGTGGGTTCAGTATCATAAAAATTGATAGTTTTGCTTTTTCAGCTTCTTGTGTGATCATTCTTGAAACTGGTAAGATTGAGAAGAAGGGAATCAGAGCCACAAAGTAATACTTGAAGACTCCACGAGGTGAGAAGAGATGTAGGCATATCATCAAGAGAAGCGTCAGAAACATCATCCTACTCCAATACTGACGAAGTTTAGTGTCATCTTTTACTTGTAACAACATTAGGAGAAGTAAGGGAATCGTCGCTATCAAGAGAAACACTGCGTAGTAAGTTGCAAGATTCACTCCATGGATTATCGATTCTGGGATTTCAGGTAAGGCAATACCAAATGTTGCATTTATATTTTGAATCACAAGATTTAGAGAAATTAGAAGAACCGCAAATGAGATAGGTTGTCCAACATTGGGCAAGACAGATACATCACTTACTAAAAAGCCACCTGGGCGTTGAAAGATGTAGTAAAAATAATTGCTAATATCTGTCAGAAAAGGAAGGGAAATTGCTACAACAAAGACTATCACATAAATCACCGTTCTAACAAATCCCCGGACATCAAGCTCGTCTCCAGCAGGTTTCTCACCATCAGCAGTTGGAACAGGATTGTCAACGGGAGATTTTCTCAAGAGGTATGCAAGTAAGGGAAGTGCAAGAATGAATGCTGTCTGTTTGAATAGAGCGGATGTAACCATTGCAAGTGTTCCTGACAATCTATTCCCACGCATTAGAAGGAAGAAAGACAACATAGCGAAGAATACGAATGGTGCAGGATTCAACCATTCAAACGCAGTGTGATAAAGCACCAAAGGATTGAAGAGATACGTTCCGGCTGCTACAACTCCAACTCGCTTATTCAGGGATAGAAACGTGGAAATGCCATAGATTGGTATTGCAGTGAGGAATCCAAATAGTGAGATAAGAAGCCCAATACCAAAGGGACCAATTGGGAATGCTGCTCCTAGAGCACACATGTATACGTATAGCGGTGGGAAGAAGTAAGGAGTATTGTAAACAGACGTACCAATCTGAATACTATTGAAGGTATCAGTATATGGGAAGAAACCACTCAGAAATTGCTGACCCCAAGAGTTGTAGTAATAGTCGTAGTCAAGGTAACCCTCGAAGTTGAAATGAACTGTAAATCCGAAAAGATCAAACTGGCCAAATCCGTTCCAAACAGCACGATAGGGTTGAGTGCCTCCTGTGATGAAATCAGTTGCAGCAAGTGAGAATATATAGGACCAAACAATCCCTGCTAAGAAGAGAATAAGAACGAATAGCTGATGTGATTTTATGAACTGCTTGACATAGACAACCTTGTTTTCATTGTTCATGGTCAATAAAAAATCCCTCTTTGTCTATTGGACTGTCGCTTCAATTTCAATGTGTTCTGAAACATCAGTTTCATCCACTGTTTCCCTTGAATCCAAGAATTCTTGCAAGACAAACATAATGTAAAGAATCAATCCTGCAGCACATGCAAGCCCAAGATTATACATTACTTCATCACCAAGTGAATACCAAGCCCAGATTGCAAGGGACGTACTTGCAATGAGTAAGAGCCCTGCCAGCAATCGAATTTGTTTCTTGAGTTTAAGAACTGCTGTGATCGCCCAGAACACCATAATTGTACTAGAAATAACCAATGCTTGTCTTTCAAGAAATATTTCAATATTCCAGCTCAACGTGTAAGTAACCAATCCATAGAGTAGAACTAAAGCGCCAATGGTAGAAGACAATGTCATGAGGACATAGTTGAGATCAACACGTCTTTCTTTCGTAGATAATAGACCATTGGCTGCAATTGAGAGTGTCTGAGATCCAATGAAAATCATAACACCTCCAACCATGAAGAATTGGAGTATCACAGAAATTGATGCAGTTACTCTTGAAAAGCAGATATAAGGTCCGAGGATAAGTAACACTGCACCCAGCAATGCAGAGTACATGATAATGATTTTCTCCAAAATTCGGTGTCTAAGAGAACTTGGATAAACATAGTCTAATTTTATTGTTTCCAGCTCAATTGTTACTCGTTTTGAAACAAGTTTCTTCAAGAATCTGAATGGTCGTTTTGCTAGGTCGTACAAACGATCAATCACTGGAGCAAGTAGATAGAGAAGGAAAATCAAAACCACATATATGAGATAGATATTCCTGTCCGGAATCAGAATAAGCAGAGTGAATGCAAAAGGCATTAAAAACATTGACAGAGACACAGGAACATGGTCATCTTTACCACGAATCATCCTCCCTGAAGCAAATATCGAGAAGAACGGTCCAAACAATGCAAAATAATACTTGAACACACCACGAGGTCCTACAAGACTAACCCAAAGCATGAGAAGCAATGTTAGGAAAAGCAAACGGCGCATGAATACTCGCTCATTTCCTTCTATCTTATCGAGAAGGACCATCAATCCCGCAAATACAACAACTCCGAAGGCAAGCGGAGCACTTGTGACAAGTATCTGTTCTAAGATTGATGCCACATCGGGCATTCCTGCAACGACTGCAAGTACCGGTAAACTTTCAGGTACTCCATATGCTGGAACATCTACAAAACTATCCAAATTAAAATGACCCGCAGCTAATTGCCAGTAATTCCAGAAGTGAGGTTGTGCAATCAGAGTAGGAAACAAAATCGCACCAGCATAAGAAACAGCAACAACGATACTTACTGCGAACGCGCGGAAGTCAAAGTAACTAGTAAGAAATGAGAACATGCCCTTTTTTATTTCTCCAGCATCAGGGGTCGTAAGAGGACCTTCTGAGCTCTCATTGTCTGGAACTAGATCTGTTGCTTTCCGTGTACGCAATAGTAGAAAAACCACAAGAGGAATCCCAAGGAACCACGCAGTCTGTTTGAAGAGAGCTGCAGTCACTATCAGGATGGTACCAGTGTGTCTTCTACCCTTCAAAAGAGCATAGAATCCTGCAAAGAAGAAGAAGTAAAACGCAGAAGGATTAAGCCAGACATAGTCGACATGATAAAGGACGAGCGGATTGAGGAGGTATGTAAGTGCAGCTATCTCTCCTACTCGGGGATTATCTGAGAGATTTCTAGCAATACCATAGACTGGTAATGCGGTGAGATACCCAAATGAAGCTAGTAATAGACCAATCCCCCAGTTTCCGGGGCCAATAAAATTCTCGAGCCAAATTCCAGCTCCATAGAGATATGCTGTTAGAGGGGGAAACATGTAGAGCCCATTTTCATTGACATAACCATCCAGAGGAAGGCGACCAAACTCTTCGCTATATGGCATCACACCATTGAGTATATTATGACCCCAATGAACATAGAAGTAGGAATAATCCGAATATCCTTCAAATTGATAGTTAATCGTGTACCCAAAGAGATTGAACTCAGAAGTGCCAGGGTAGGGTCCTAGCCAGACACCTCGTGAGTACCAAGAATTTGAGTTCAGATAGTCAACAAGAGCAATGTTGAAGACTACAACCCAGACTACTAAACCAATTATCAACACAGCAAGAAGGTATCGATATTCGCTAATGAGTTGCGTTAATCGACGCCCACTACGAAAGAAGAGATTATCCATTCTTTGGATGCCTGTTGTTAATCGATATCGGTATTTCTTCTGGGCGTCCATGTATCAAAGACAATACTTGTCACTCATTAATATTTGTCCTCACGCGAAAGACATGTAATTACATTTCTAGAGTAGCTGTACTACTGGAACCCTCTTTTGCAACCGCTATTATTGGAACACCTTCATAGCCCTGAATATCGGTATGAGTGATGAGGAATATCTGTTCAAAGTTTTTATCGTTTACAAGATTTGTGACGACTGATTCTCGTCTCATCTTATCTAACCCACCAAGAGGTTCATCCAGAAGAACGCTTCGCACTCTTGGAGTAATGACTGGACTGTCACGCAATGGGCGAATGCTACTCATTGTTCTACTGATTCCAAGCCGTAGTCCCAGGCTTATTGCCGTTCTATCACCATAGCTAAGCTGACCAGTCTTCTTCCAAGCCTGGTCACGTTCATCCCAGATTTTTAGGAGGAGCCCAGGTCCAGATCGCTTCGTTGATTGAGTCGGTTCAAGATCGATGCTAGTATACTGGCCATTAGTGAAAAAGTGAACGTATTGATTGGTTGCGCTTCTAATGATGCCAATGAGTCTTTTCTGAAAGACATAATCAGCCACAAACCCTGTGACAAGTTTACGTCTCACATATTTAGCGTGTTCATTGATTCGTTTCAGGTCCTCAATTTCTGCGCCCATTTGTTTCATGAGCGCTTCCTTGCCTTCATAATCTGAAATCAATAATTCCTCTCTTTCAATACTGTCTTCAATTTCTTTGGTACTCTTCCTTGCTTCTACTAATGTACTCTCAAACTTAGCAACTTTCATTTGAAGATTAGATACACTGGACACGTTGAACTTCTTCAGGAGAGCGTCAATATCGGAAACACCGACTTTACTCAGAATTGTTGCTAGATCTTCTGCACTCTTTGAGATTTTAGATTGAATAGAATCTACTAATTTCTTCGTATCCATTACTTTCATAGTTGCATCTGTAGATGTTGCTACCTCTCTCAATCGTTCATCCATCTGCTTCGAGGCAGCTACCTGTTGTTTACGTTGTTTCTCAAGTTTCGAGATATTTGTCTTTCCAGACGCCATTTCTTTCCGGTATTCAGCAACAAGGTCATCTCGTTCTTTAGGCGAAAGCGGTTTAGAACATGTGGGACAAGTTGTATCATTTTCATCGTTTCGAGAATCTGTGAGTGTATCAACCTTTTCTTTGAGATCTCTATTTATCCCAGAGATTTGACCAATTTCCTGATCAATTGATTGCTTTAGAGAATCTATCTCTTCCCTCTCAAACTCTGTTCGCTCTTTCACTTTCTTCAACGAGTCTAAACGTGCTTTTACTAGAGCTTCATCAGCAGCAAGCAGTCCTGCCTTAGATAAATCAGTTTTAAGCTCTTTATCACGCTGCTCAAAATCACGATTATCTTGATCCAACGTGAGTTTAATTTCACTAATTTTCTGAAGGGAGGGAGCATCCGGGATATCCTTCAGCAGATCCTCTGTTGAAGTAATCTCCGCATTTCTTCGCTGCACTGATTCTCTGAGCTCAGATATTCTTTGTTCGCATCGCTTCACTTCTTCTCGAATAGTTTCAGGAGGCTGATAGTCTTCAGAGAGAGCATAGATTTTAGATTCAATATTTGACTCGAAATGATCCAAATGGTTTGTCATTTTATTGAGAATTTCAATATCATAAATATCAACCAAGAGTTTCCTTAGTACTGTTGGAGTCGCATTTGCTATAGCTGCAACTTCGCCTTGTCTGACTAAGAGGGTATTCAGTGCCTGCTTCAATTCAAGACTGAGGATTTCATCTATTTTGGTAGCAACGGACGTACTCTTGTCAGCAATTCGTTTCCAAGCTTTACCCTGCATCATAAAAAGGACAACAGCCATTCCATCTGCGGGATTGTACGTTCTATCAATCTTGTATCGAGCTCCTGCAACTTCAAATTGAAGTATCACTCTACAAAACGTCGAGCTGAAGCTTATTAGTTCATCATTATTGAGATCTACTGAAGTTGCCCCCCAAATACTCCAAAGAATCGATTCAAAGAGAGATGATTTTCCTGTGGAATTTGGTCCTTTGACTATCACTAGTCCTTCGGGAAACTCAATATCATCCTGAGGTAAGGTGAGGTCTCTAAATGGTTTGAAGTTCTTAATCTCCAACTTCAGAAGTTTCATTATTCATCCTCCTGAAGTGCATCTGAAGTCATCTTACCCTCTCGCTTACCAACCGCAAATTCAAGGGATGTGACTGCAATCTTTGTGAGCGTTTCAACATCGAAGTTCGGGTCTATCTCAAGGGTTTTGAGATATCCTTTGAAATCAGCCTCGGGATCTTCTATCAAATATTTGGACTCGATCTCTGGATATGATGCAGCAGTATATTCTACGTCAGATGATTGTCGGAGATCCCAAATAAATTGAGCAACATTGTACTTTGAGTTGTGAGATAGTACTTTCTGACGAGAGTTCTCAAGAGCAATTCCTAAATCAAATCCAGTTAGCCGTTTTGAATTTCCTTCAAAGACTAACCGAACTCGAGCAGCGGTAACTGGATCCCAATCAACAACTAAACCATTCGTAGAGAACCAGTCTTCAACCCTTTCTACAACCGATTCTATGGTATCATCCTCAGTGATAGCAATCTTGTTGTTCAATACGGGACGTTTGAATTCTAAATGATATGGAGTGATATTCGGATCTTTTCCTGCTTCAATATCGACAATCAAAAACCCTTTCTTGTAAGATGTTTCATCAAATCTCCATCGTTCAGGAGACCCTGCATACCATGCATTTGAAGTATGTTTTGCCTGTCTGTGATCATGACCTAGAGCAATGTAGTCATAGCCCATACTGAAAATTGCACTGTAGAGAGTATCATCGAGTTTCATACCGTGCGTCACAGCTACAGTGGGTCGTAAACGCCCACGTTTCTGATAAGTTGTAATCCAGTCATCATATATGTCAATCATATTAGAAGACCTAAGTACCGCAGAATCAATAAAGGGAAAGCAGAAGACATCAAGATTCTCAAAGGAGAATTCCAAGGGAGTGCTATCTCGAATTGCGTTCTTCAAATCCTGCTGCGTTGCAACCATGAGCCCAGGAACAGAAAGTCTTAGGCTCTCAAGTAAAGAAACCTCATAGAACTTGAAAAGACCATGATTCCCCTCTATGATGACTACGGGAATTCCAGTATTTTCAATGAATTTTTGAAGAACCTTAATGGCTGTTATTTGCGCATGAAGCGGTGGTTGTGATGGATTATTTTCCCATGGGGAATTGTACAGGTCTCCAGAATGAATTACCACATTCACAGGAGGATCAATCTCAGCAATTTTATCAAAGATCTCTGCAAATCGCTCATAGAAATCATTCTCCAGAAGCTGAGTCTTCATCTCTTCAGCCCAGATATTATGGCGTACACCAGTTACAGGTCTACTTCCAAGATGGGTATCAGAGATGTGAGCGATTCGTGCAGGCATCAAGTCATTCCTCAGAGTATGTGTTCTTCTTGTTTCTTTGATTTCTTGTCTTTGTACCTATCTTTATCTTTCTCATAAATAGTATCGAATAGAGGAATTCGTGCAGGAAGTGGTAGCTCTCTATATGAGGCTGTAACGATAGCTTCACCGCGGGACATGACTCGAAATTCATTCTCAAATCCGGTAATATTCACACTAGCATTTTCTATGCATGCTTTGATCTCTCTTTCATTACCGAGACGTAAGTTGATTTCTGTGTTCATTTGGCTCAAGATGACATTATCAAGAACACTCACCTGCTGGCTTACAACAAGTAGACCAATATTGAACTTCCTTCCTTGACGGGAAATGTCTTTGAAAACAGACTGTCCGCGCATCAAGACAGGATTCAGAATTGAAGGAGCCTCTTCTACGGTTACTTGGATTACTGGCAGTTTTCGGGGATCGCGAACTTCAGACGAATCAGCTACACCATCTTTCCCGTAGAAGGTTCGTGCTTTCTGCTTTACACGATTGAAGAATCCATGAGGCAATCGTTTCAGCCCTTGGGTTTCAAAGTCCCCTAAATTGCCACTACTCTTCAAAGCTCGACGCATATCAGATAATGTTCGAGTGACTATAGTGGTCAACAAGAACTGCTCCATATCACTCATCAAGCTCGTGTTGACAACGAGAATTCGTCCAGTTTCCATTGCAACGAAGATATCATCAAGAATAGATGTTCCCGAGTCAACGAAGAGTGGGGATCGCTCTAGGAAACTTAATCGTCGTTTTACTGCTCTAAGAGTGCCAGCAGAAACAGGGTTTGAATCCTCATCCATGCTGAGAATGGAATCTATCCAGTTTTCTCCTGCAACGTGATACTGTGCATCTATGAAAGATGTCATTTCAGAGGTATATTCTCTAATCGAATAGAGATCTCTAGGTTTTATCTCAGAATAGTGGATACGAATCTCTCGTGTATAAGCCCGAATATCCCTAGTTGTAGCGCTCTTGTGGGTCGTCAGATAATAAAAGTCACCAATCACATCTGAGCGAGTTGTAGAACTCATATCATTGATAATATTCTGAATTCCATACTTATCGACTCCTTTCGCAAATTCATCATGAGGGTCGATACAAAATGCTGAGATTCTAGGCTTGTCAGCATTTGGTTTACGAATCGCATCAAGATTGGTATCAATAATCGATTTAATCAGAACCATCATGAGGTTACTCTTACCAGCTCCCGTGGATCCGAATATTCCTACATGCATTGGAAGGTACATTATTGGAATCTTCACTGGAACATTAAGTGTTTCTTCGCCCACCTGTAAATCCCCAATGTATACTTCTCCATCAGTCTGACATGCTAGCATCTCTTGGACGAACTCATCTGATGTACCAGGCACTGGTCGATATACCGAAGCTAAATGATCAGGTAATCGACGCGGAGATTTAAATGTCCATTCACCCTTCTCATTTTTCTCAGCATAACCTAGCATTTTTCCACCTAAAGATAGAAGCATATTCCGATCAATTCCAGAAAGATAGGCATCACCCTCAACCATAAGTGTTCCAGCTATCCTCGACATATCATCTACTTGACGAAGATAATTCTCTAGACCAAGAACTCTGAAGAAGAAGACCCTCTCATGCCCATCACGATCGGAGTAGATCATGAAAATCTCTCCTACACTGATATCACGATTACGGCCCATAATACCAAGTAAGGTTTGATTTCCAACACCCACCTTTCCGTAAAGTTCGCCAAGTTTGTCTTTGTCAATTTTCATGTTAATATCCTCATTTTACAAATCATAATCAGCACGGAGGTCCTCTGCTTTTCGTTGGTCAAGTCCCATCTCCGTTCGGACATCTCTACATACTTCTTTTGCTAATCGAAGGTCCTCGTAGCTCAATTTACACGATACGTGAGCCAATGCAAGAGCTACTGGATATCCATACCATCGAGCATCTCTGGACATAAACTCAAGTTCTGCAAAGAGCGCTTTCTCATTTGCGCGGGTCATTCTTGGGTCTCCTGGAACAAATATATTCTCAAGCCACCAAATTCTATCAAAATCAATCCTTGAAGGTCTGTTATCCCGTGAGAAACTGTACAAGTAAGGAACAGCTAACATAGGGGGAATGTATGTTCGGTCCTCGTAAATATGCAAGCCACCTTCAGGATCATCTTTGCTGGGCAGATGACAGAACCACTTTGCATTTTCTCCGAATACCTCTCGTGCCATACCAGCGATACGATGGGCAAAGGGGATCGTGTGATTTTTGCTAATAGCACACAAGATTACGTTTTTTTGTCGTGCCAAAGCACAGAGGTCTCTTAGCATGAATCCACTTGGCATTGATGGATACCTACGCACAAAATGCATGAATACTGAAAGCGCACCATCAATGAGAAGATACTTTGGACAGATATCGCTCGTAAGAACTCTTCGAGCTGCTGCATACTCACTTACCTTTCTGATTTCGTCATGAACGGCGGGATTTGTCAATAATTGCTCTCTTGAGATTAGAGGTTCCATTTCCTTCAATCGTGGCATATATTTTTCATAATCAGTACCTGTAAAATCAGAGAAAGAAGTTATCTCTCTAGGCTTGAAATCTTTGAAAAAGGGAAGAATCAAGCTGGTTACATCTTTCAATGGATAGATTTCAGCGAGCGTTTCTGCTAGTTTTAAACGGGCATCATCTCGTACACCCGAGTGCCAATGAGTTTCTAGATGCGGTTGCTCACCTAACTCATTCTCAAGAGTATCTCTATCAATAGGAGAAAACAGACTCTCAGATTGTGTATTCGTATCTATGACAACAGTGGATGTACTAAGTAAGTGAATTCGAATATCATCGAGTGTCATCAGACTATCAGTACCGGATCCATCTATTGCAGCTATTCGATAATCATTTTCGAGAATGATATCTGATTTGTAGCAGGTGAAAGTATCCAGAAGCCGTTCTTTGATGCGAACTTCATCTTTTGCAAATTCTTGTTCATCGCGGCGGTCTTGCTGATTTTGAATGTCTGTAAACACCATCTTCAGTTTTCTTCTAAATTTCTCAGTGAGAATTTTATCTAACATAGAATACAACTCACTCCGCACAGCATGCTAAGGACCAAGAATCATTCAACATCTTGTTCTGACCAAATCATAAAAAGGTAGCACTCGGTATTGAAGAGATTCGAAAAAGAGCGCTTTATATGACCTACAAATGCATCTACTCCAAATTCCCTTATTAATGACTAAATGAACAAAAAAACAGCAGCAGTGATTCTGGCTCTACCGTGTACATGAGCTGACGGGAAGTGATTGTTTGCTAAAAATTACATACTTTGGACATACAGCATTCGCGTTAGAAGCAAAAGAAACGACAGTTCTATTAAATCCTGGAATCCTCGAGGGCGAACCTCTTGTCCCTGATGATTTTCAGGCGAGAATAGTGATTGCTACTAACCATGTAGATGATGCCATTGGTAATTCAGCAGCAATATCAGTAAATTCGAAAGCCTGGTTCCTCGGAAACAAAGAGACTACTGCTAAAGCAGCAGAACAAGGTGTTAAACCGTGGTTACTTCATGTTCTTGAACCTGAAGTTCCATACGTGGTACCCGATGTAACAATCACAGGATATTCTCTCGCAAGAATTGATGAAGAAGCAGGAGGTCGAATTGACAATCTTGGACTCATCATCGAGATGGGAGATTTGAGGATAGGTTATCTTGGAGATAGTGCTATTCGTGGATTGTTCGAACAACTGGCAATGGATATTCTCATCGTCCCAATTGGAGGAGGAGCAACATTCCAAGTCAAAGATGCAGTTAGTTTATGTATCGATACACAACCCCGCATTGGAATACCAATGCGATGGTCTGCAGAGGACCAACCAAAGAAGTTCTCAAAATACATAGAACAATTTAGTAAAGGAACCAAACCAGTACTAATGGAACCTAACCAAATTCTGAGTGTTCAGTGGGCCGCAGGCAACGAATTTCGATACGAGCTAAACTGATATTCCCCAGTGGATTGAATATGGAAGTCAGGAAATTCCATGATTGAGTGAAAAATGATTGTGGGTGCAGTAGATGAGTGAGAATACAAAGAAGAATGTGACTATCGATCTCGTGGAAACAGAGAAGACTCGACTGGGCAGAACCAGTGAGTTTGAGAGTATTGATGTCAAGGGCAAATTGAGTGTCATCAATGTTTCAGAACGAAGCCGTATGTGGAACGTTAAGGTTCACCTCGGTGATTCACGTGATTCTACCGATATTGCCGTTGAAGCTCTATCAGGTGGTGAGATTGATGTAGGTGGTACGTGGGAAAGTGGATATAGTGTTACAGTAGAGGCACCAATTGTGACCCTCTCCGAGGTGTACGATACTTGTGGCGATGTTGAAACAGAAGAGCCACACTGGGCATATGTCAACAGCAAGGATAACCCAGTAAAAATCACGATTACAATCAAGAATGAAACTGATGGAGAAATCGACAGTATCATTCTCAACAAGACTATTCCACCAGAGCTATCAAATATTCACGTCGTTTCTGCCAAATCTGGTTCAGCTGAATTCGATGAAGGTACGAAACAGATTGTTTGGAAAGATTTCGTTATCTATCCACAGGAAGAGACCAACCTAGTCATCGGAGCTACTGGTCAAGTTCATGATACTG
Organism: uncultured archaeon; assembly: GCA_964564335.1. GTDB lineage: Archaea > Asgardarchaeota > Thorarchaeia > Thorarchaeales > Thorarchaeaceae > SMTZ1-45. Next base: position 8,314 of record CAZMBV010000008.1, on the reverse strand, counting down.
AACCAAAAAGCGCAGGGGAGATTGTATTAACCTACAAAGGTGAAAATCAACAGAGATCTGTCTTGAATCCAGACCTCACAGCACTCACTGAATTCTTGATGGGTATTGAAACAGCTGAAACCGAACCTAATCAATGGGAATGCACACTAGAATGCTCAAACGAGAGTGATTTAATCGTAAGATTAGATAAAGCAGAAGTCTATCTAACTCCAGAAGAGGGTGGTGAAAAACAGAAGATGATTGATGCCGCACCCAGCATCGAGCTTTCACCAGATCAAGAATGGTCAACATCCTTCAGGGTTGCAAGTAAAGAAACACCGAAATGCACTCAAGAGATTCTATACACACCTGTTAGAGTAATCACAAAGAGAGTGTTGGGTACTATCGAGAAAGCTCCTCAGGTAATCCCTGTCTATAAGATTGATTATACAAAGGAGTTTGATCCTCCATCAGTAAACAGCTTTGACAAGACCCCAGTAGAAGTAACAATTGAAGTCACAAATGCAGGTACTGCCAAGCTAAATGAAATCTTCATCGAGGATAACCTACCAGATGATGTTATGCCACCAACAAGTGAACATATCACCGTCTGGATACGTGGTGAAGAATTCACAGGAGCTTACGAATTTGCAATTGATCCAGAAGATCAAGATCCTGAAAAAGCACACAAAATTTCCTTCAAGATTGAGAATCTGAAAGACACAATCGGAGAGCTAGAACCTGGTGAGTCTGTTAAGATCAATTATGCAGTAATGGCATGGAGAAGCCGACCCGAAAAAGAGTATCCATCACCAATCAAATGTACAGCTAACACCTACCCTGCGGGAATTCCCGCAGAAGTTGCAAGCCCAGAAGATGGACACAAACTTGGTGTCATCTACAAGAAACGTGCAATATCAACCAAGAAGGCTATCAATAAGGGTGCAGGTGCTGGTGAATATGAAATCGTGCTGGTAGTCTCTAACAATGGAGAAGTTACAGCAGAAAATATCGTCATGACTGATTGGATTCCTGCGGGTTTTGAGTATATAGCTACAGATCCCGAGGATGATCAACCAGAAGTAGTTAGTATTGCAAATGGTACAAACATGGTGTGGAACTGGGCTCGAATGAACCCAGGTGATAAGAAGAAAATAAGAGTCTCTGTACAGGGTGATGGCGAGTACGAGCGTCGTGAACCAGAAGTAACTTCAATATAGGTTCAGATAATAACGGGTAGCCGCGGGATTTCACCCGCGGTCTATTCAATTTAAAATGTGGATTATTCGCCTATTTCTTCGAGCTCTTTTCTAGTCTGTGCAAGCTCTGCATCAATATCATCCAGTGGAAGGGTATCAGATTCCTCGTCTGTCATTTGCGTGTCCAGATTATATAGGACTTTGAACCCATTCAATGCCTTGTGAAGCGCATCAGCTATCTCAAGTATCGCAGAACCTAAGTCTGCTTCTGTCATCTCTTCTTCAGAATGAACGTACACAAAGTCATAAGCACCTTTAACTGGCATAAAGCCAAGAGCTAGGAGTTTCTTTACAATTTTGGATGGTGAAGCACCTTCACTGTAAAACCATACTTGTACACGGGTTTCATATCTAGACATAGTACACTACCTCATTTTCACAGAATAATGGCATCGCAAGTTACATAGTTTATGACCTTTGTGATTAAGCTATCGATGGACCAGTAATGATACGTCTTCATGAGTAAGACAATGGTTCCATAGGTCCCTGCACTCACACTTCAATCCATCAAAAGCGTGAATATTTTGTGTCAGTGAAAATTGACGAACTGCACTGATTATCGATTGGTCGCATTTCCCACAATTATGAGTGCCTCGCGTCTTCCCTGCTGCAGCAGGGTCACATACAACCTTTACAGATCCCTTTGCTGCGTCGTGAGCATATTGAAGAACTTCTAATACGGTCCAAAGCCAAGGTGGTCTATACCGCTGTTTCTTCCACAGAGATTCTACTAGTGTATTGCTCTGAACATTCACCGGATTCAATGAAACAGTCGTTGCACCAGCCTCGATAGCATCGCTGATGGTTTTCTGTGCATCAAGTAGCGCATCACGTTCAGTAAGAAATGGAGGCTTCAGGAGAATATATGCACGGGTTCCAATTCCATACTTCTTTCCAATTTCAACAGCGCCTTTGAATGTAGCAAAATCGAAATTCTTGTTAATGCATAGAGAACGAATTTGATCACTGCTACTCTCAAGACCCATTGCTAATTCTATAGCACGGTCTCCAAGTCGAGAGCGCACTTCTTCAAGATTGGAATCCTGTACATATTCAGGTCGGGATTCCAAAACAACTTCCTTGATTCTCTCATCATTAGCAATCTCAGTTAGTATTAGATTTCGAGCCTCAATTGGAATCTCATCAGTATCCAGAAAGCTGCCACTAGTGTAAATCTTCACAGAAAGAGGAGATGTTGCATTCTCAAGCTTCTTCATTGCTGCTTGAAATTGATTAAGAAACTCGTCAGAAGTTGGGTTCATACTTGTACCATCAAGGAGATAGCTACACATTGTACAACCACCGTCACTGCTTCGCGCATGAGCACATCCTTCTGTCGAAAGAACAATTGAGAGAGCAGTCCCCGTTTCAGTGCCAATCCGTGCTTGTGTGGTCCATGCAGCCGCGGGTTTGTTTGGATTCTTTGCACGCCTCTTGATTATTGAAACACCTCGAGCCGTTGATGATGCTTGCTTCACTAAGTTTTGCATTTCATCTAGCACATCATTCATCATTATCCCTCCATCTTATGGCGAATTGAAACAGCACGCCCTCTAGGCAGTTCACACATTTCTCGGCCAGACATTTCGCTCTTACCGACCGCAATGACTTGTTCCTCGTTGTTGAGGATAATAACTTCATCTCCGGGACGTATCTCTGAATCAGCTTTTTTGATACCTACTGCAAATATGGAACCACCTTTGACTTGCGGAGCATCCAATCGAACCCAGTAACGATTCAGGGGAGCAAGGAGTTTCGCACCATTCAATGTCAAAGAGATAGAGCCTGAACTAGCTATGAAAGAGCAGACTTGTTCTTTTTCAATACGACAAACTATCTGTCGATATGGTTTTCCCCCTAGCTTTGCGTTCTCAGGAACAAGCATATCCCCAGCTCCAGAACCAAACTGGAAGTCAGCAGTAGCTCTCACAATTTCTTCAAGTTGCCTTGGCGGAGTATCTTTTAGTTGAAGCACATTCTTGAGATCGACGAGGGTTTCATGTAGTGCTTGACGAGATTCCCAGCTTGTGGCAGATGTTTCAGGGGTTGTATAGATGATACTCTGTGAAACCTTTGATTCCGCAGACTTCACAATTCCAAGATACCCTCCAGATACGTGTGCAACTACGGTAGACTCAGAATCAATCTTGTCTAGATAATGAATAAGCGCTTCTGCACCTAGTTCAGTTTCCTCAGCATCCCAATCACCGGTCACGGGAATATCATAATTTGCAGCTGGAAATATTCTCTCAAGTTCTCGGGGTACAACTCCAAGAGGAGAAGTAAGAATTACTTGAGCAACACTTCCAACTGTCCTACCAAGTGCACTCTCTATTGTTTCTAGAAATCTACGATGAGATTTTGAATCCGAGTATGGCTTTTTCGCAGAACAGGGGAGTAAGAGCACAATCCGTTTGCCAGAGGGAGGAGTATATCGAGCCTCTAAATATTCACGGTAGCGACGAACTACTGGAGAATTATATGATTCTGGGCCAATCAGAGGAACAACATCCGTACCAGTAGTCGGTGTGAATTCTTCTAGGAAAGAATATGATTGTTTATCCACTTGTCTAAGGAGTGATGCGTGGTTAGGACTGACATGAGTCATTGATTCTACTAGCCAACGCAGCCTACCATTCTTCATTGCATGAATTGATTCGGAGAGAATTTCATTGTAGACATCCAAGTTATGATTCTGAAGAGTTTCTATGAGCTTTGAATTGGAATCATCAGAAAATGAAACACAGTGAATACATGAACAAAAACGATGAAAGGCACCTTGTTCAATTCGTTCAGAATCATTCCGCCAAAGGCGTGTGCCAGTCACTGCTGCCTCGATGGAATAACCACAATCAATGATATCGAATCCTGTATAGAATAGGAAGGGGACCATGCTGGGTGTAATTTTACCCAGGGCTGTAGAAAGCCAAGATGCTGGAAGAGCACTTCTTAGATGAATTGATTCAGTGTCCACGGATCCAAGAAGACCATCAAATGTAAATGCTGCAGCACGAATTCCCATTGAATGAAAATCATGAAGATAAGATTCGAAGACCTCAAAGTCAATATTCTCTGGAACTCGGATAATGAGGCGAGATGGATCAATGGTATCTTTAACACTATTAATGAATTCAATTTGATGACGTAATAGTAGAGTACCTGCATCAGCACTCAATGAGGAAAATGAAATCATTGAAGGTAAAAGGATTGAGTCTGAATCGTTCGGTTCAGCCTTGACCAACTCATCAAGCTTCATAGTGAATGGGATTGTTGATATCATGGGTCTTTGTCTAGTAGGATCTCGCCCGAGAGTCATATAGTGAAGTGGATTTGCTCTAGATATCTCTGGGCTGATAAGAATAGGAGTTTCGAAAGCAACATCATTCATGATGTACTCTCCAACTCTTGCAGGACCATCATGTCCACGACCAACTCGAAACTCAGCCATTTTTTTCATCTCCATTCTAGACAAGGGGTTCGTAGCCAGTATATCCCTCGGTATCAACTGTTGTTTCAGCTTTAGCAAGTATCATTTCAACACTCTCAAGGGCACCTAGCTTGTACAGTGGAGCGTTGTTGTTTCCACAATGATATGAATAGGTGCATAGAGGACAACCGTCGACTGTGTTGCAATCGCACTTCTCCAGTATTGTTTTTGTTCTTCTGAATGCCTCATCTAGCTTTCCAAAGAGCAGTTTTGAAGCACCATTTCCTCCAGGGCTACCATCATAGACAAAGATGATTCCAGAATCACCCATTGATACACCACCAATCTCACGAGTTCCACCACCGGTGAGCATATCACTGGATTCGATGAGCACATGCTCTAGTGCATGGAATGATCCGCCATACAACCCGCTTGGTGTCATTTGTGGACCGCCCAGTGTAGCATATTTCCCTGCAACATAATCATTGATGGACTTCACAGGTTCAGGTGCTGTAATAGCAAACCCACGTGTCTGGTAAGTATAGATCAAAGGAGTTGTCAAATCAAGGCGACCGACTATGTTTCCAGTTCGAGTTTCTTTCTTGATATATCCATCAACGGTTTGGGTCATCTCAAGTGTACAATAAACAGCATTCAGACCCAGTATCTTACTCCGTTCTAGAATATCGATTATCTTCGGCATTGTTGAATAGAGGGGTTTTGTGTGAATACTTCGGTCCTTGTATGGAACTACCATTGCTCTTCCAAGACCTGGAGTATACTTGAAATCTACAGACATGTAGTTCTTCCCACCATGCAGATAGATTGCCCCAGGATGCAGTTCTTGAGCGGCCATTGGCATTGAACGCTCACCAAGTCCCTTCTTATCAAGACGAATTTGCACAGTATCTCCTATACCGCGTATACTGTAACCGCGCCATGCCTTCCTTGCACTATCAGCATCAATGACTTGCACAGTATCATCATGGACTCTCACGATTCCATCTTCAACTAATTTCTCGATGATTCCTTTATGTCGGACAAATTGTGAAGCTTTTAGTTTTCCCCCCATAGCCGCTGCAATTAATTGATAGTATCCTACGACTTCATTTTCGGGTTCAAGATATGCAGCATCAATATCCGTGAAGTACTTCTCAGGGTCATACCGATAGAAGGAGGAGATAGGATCTTTTTCCCTTAGAGCAAGAATCGCAACACTCTCCTGACCCTGCCGGCCAGCTCGCCCAATTCGTTGGGTCAAACGAGTAATGGACACAATCATACTAACGACACTATTGAGGTCTCCAATGTCGATCCCGAGTTCAAGTGTCGGAGTTGAAACGATGACTGGTAGTTTTCCAGATCTGAAGTCATCTTCCACAGTTCCTCTGTATTTCTTTGACAGACCTGCGCGATGCACCATGGATTTGACTCCAACATCTCCAAGAAGCATATTCAGCACTTCAGCCTCAGAGTGAGTATTTCCAAAAACAAGAGTCTTGAAATCACCAGCTTGAAGCATTGAAACTATATCTACAATCATGCTGTACTTACTTCGCATGCCAGGATAATACATCAAGAAATGAACGGGTCCACGTTTTGCGGTCTTTGACTCAATGAGTTTCACATCTGTATCGAAGAGCATCTCAGCAAATTCCTTGGGATTAGCAATAGTGGCAGATGCTCCAATCTTCTGAAACCTACCAGATTCCATTTCTAACCGTTTCATGATATAATAGACATTGGTCCCCATGGAACCTGTATAGAGATGGATCTCATCCAATACAACAAATTTCACAGTAGTCAGAAGGGGAACTAGACGAGACTGCATCCATCCAAGATGATAGTGTAAAACATCGGGATTTGTAAGGAGGATATCTGGAGGTCTCTCGTAAATCTTACTCCGTTCATTTTGTGTAACATCTCCATCAAAGATTCCAACGCTGAGACCTGCAGCTTTTCCTAACTGCTTCACCTTATCGAATTGGTCCCGAGCAAGAGCTTTTGTCGGATAAATTAGAAGCGCTCTTACTCCGGGATTCGCAAATGTATCCTGTACGGAGAGGAGTAGTTGTCTGATAATTGGTAGAATAAAACCCTCAGTCTTTCCTTGTGCAGTTGGTGCAGCAATGACTACATCTTCACCATTATTGATTGCATCGAATGAATCTTCTTGGAATTTGTAGAGTTTGGTAATTCCCTTTGAACCAAGCACTTCCACTAACCGTTTTGGAATGCCGATGTCACTGACATCAGAACCATACTCAGCATCAGTTGCTGGCATGTATTGATACTTGACTAGATAATCACGACCAGATGCAATCAGCTCACGAAGTGTTTCAGGAATATCATCAATGTTGCTACCACCTTCATCGATTAGATTCTTTATCGCAGCCTCTGATTGAACACGTGATGATTGATCCGCTTTGCGTCGTTTCTTCTTTCGATCTCCAGATCCCGAGCCAAGATATTTCTCTCTTCTAATCGCAGTTTTTGCATCCGCTCCATCGAAAGCGCTTCTCTTAATCTCTTCACTATATGCCTCGTAAGCATCAAAGAGGTCCTTATTCTTTCCATCAACAAGAATCTCTACATCACATGTGGAACAACCGACATACCAACCTGCATCTACCTTGTTAAAGTCAAGTCTTGAACCACACTTGGGGCAATGTAGGACCGGCACAAGTAACACCAATTTCTATGACTTCGATGGACAGCAGCTTATCAAACTTTGGCACTAGCTCTACAAAGCCATACTAATAATTAATGTCAACAAGTTGATATTGTCATATGGTAAGGGTACCTTGGGAATGAATATTTCGTGCAAAAAAGGAACAATCTCTTTACAGCTGCAAGAGCGACTCATTTTGCTCGAATGCTGTTACTATTGGACGGATCGCTGTTACATCAGGGGGTAATCGTTTACTACAGTTGGCATCTTGATGTACTCTATATCCTACTCTTCTTCATCGACTTCATTCCATTCCTAATGTTCTGGTTCCTTCGTCCAGAATGGGAGCTGGGAATCAGAGTTATCGGTCTTATGTGGATACTGCCGCTAATAGCAATCTTGCTACCCTGGGGGGTCAGCCCAGGCTTATTCATTGTGTTCTGCATTCAAATTCCTGTGCTTGTCTGGCCAAAACCGTATATTTCAGATATCACAATACCCGAGCAGGAAGCAACTCATGATGTTGAAAGCTTATTTCGAATCAAGTGTACATATTGTGGAGCAACGTATTCATACAATCAAGATTCGATACTGAATGGAAACATCACATGCCAGAATTGTGGAAGAATTCTTGAAAAGTAGACGTTCACAACGCAATCCTTATAACGGTAGTGCAAAATTTATACACAACCGACTCGTACCAGCGACGGAGTTTGATTATAATGGTAGAAGACATCAGCTCAACTGAGCTAGACAAAATTGTATCTGAAAATAAAGTAGTATTCGTGGACTGTCATGCAGTCTGGTGCATGCCCTGCAGGACTCTAGGACCCATGCTCGAAGAAGTCAATGACAAGTACGAAGGCAAGGGACTGAAAGTTGTCAAACTAGACGTGGATCACAACCGTGAGTTCAGCCAGGAAAACCAGATCACAGGTGTTCCTAGCGTTCTAGTATACTCCGAAGGTCGCAGAGTAA
>CAZMBV010000007.1:29247-30728 GCA_964564335.1 uncultured archaeon | reverse complement strand
TGTCTACGTATTGGTGGACACAACTGCAGCAATAATTGAAAAGGAACAGTCCACTCTGCTGTTCATAGCGAGTTCGGGTACAGTTTTAGTACTCACAATCGCAATAGTTGCTTTATCAGGTAGTCTAATTAAAAAACTTGAAGATGATTTGTCTCAGAAAGAGCGTCTAGCTGTTCTAGGAGAGTTGGGAGCAGGAGTCGGTCATGAGATCCGTAATCCACTCAGTGTAGTCAAGGCTTCCGCCTATCTGCTTCGAATTGTATTGGATAAACCCAATTCTGAAGTCAGCGAGATTATTGATACTCTAGAAAAGGAGTCCTTCAGAATAGAGCAAATCGTTGACAGTCTCCTTAGGTTTGCACATCCAAAGATACCCATAATGGTAAATGTAGATTTAAGTAAAACAACAGAAATTATGCTTTCCGAAATCAAAATACCTGATACTGTTTCAATCGTGACCGAGCTTGATGCGAAGCTGCCTCCTATCCATGCTGATTATGGTCAACTCAATATTATCATTACGAATATAATCACCAATGCCTTGCAAGCTATGCCCAAGGGGGGTCAATTGAGAATAAGTACAACAACAGATTCGAGTAAGTGGGTGATTCTATCGATTGCAGACACGGGAATTGGCATCTCTAGCGAGAACCTTAAGATACTCTTTCAACCGCTTTTCACTACCAAAGCTCAGGGAATAGGTCTGGGTTTGCCAATAACGAAAGCATTAGTCGAGAGGAATAATGGTGTTATTAGTGTCGAGAGTGAGCTTGGTAAGGGAAGTACAGTTACAATCAAATTCCCAATAAGTCAAAGCAGTCATTCAGAAGAGTAGTCGAAGAATGATAATGAAACGTTTGAGGATTCTGTAATCCAAGGGATATGTAACTAGAATGGTTTCCCTTTTGCGTAAGTATATGTGGTTTGATCGTGAGATAGTGGAGGATTCACTAATCCGAATTATTTCTTATTTGTCATTTTGAAGTATACAAATAATCCAACAAAGCCACCCATAAAACCACTGAGGAAACCGCTAATACCGTTATTGATCCCATTTCCGAATATATCAGCGGGAAAGGGGATCAAAAAATAATTCATGAGAAAACTCATGATAAATCCCATAATCGCTCCCATTATTCCAGCTTTAAGCATTTCAGTCATATCACTCATTGAAACCACGACGATACAATCTTGAAGATGGTCCTTTTTAATCTTACATTACAAATTTGCTAACCACTATTCAGACCTGAGAGCATCAACTGGATTAAGTTTGGACGCACGTCGTGCTGGATAGATTCCAAAGATAACAGCCACCCCCACACCAAATAGGATAGCAAATGCTAGTAGATCTATTGAGAATATCGGAGTGATATTTGGGATACTTGACATAGCAGAGGATCTTCCACCGGGAATGAGACCTGAAGAACCCATATTCGAAACGACACCTCCGATGAGATTTCCAATCAGAACTCCAGCGGCAA
>CAZMBV010000007.1:0-29147 GCA_964564335.1 uncultured archaeon | reverse complement strand
CCCATATTCGAAACGACACCTCCGATGAGATTTCCAATCAGAACTCCAGCGGCAATACCAACAACACCACCTAGGAATCCAATCATCATTGCCTCACTAAGAAATATACCCATAACAGTTTTGCCACGCATTCCCATACCCTTCAAGATTCCTATTTCTCGGGTGCGTTCTATCAATGATACAATCATGATATTCATAATTCCAACTCCTGCAACAATAAGCGAGATACTCGCAATTCCAGCTAGGAAAACATTCAATATGCTAAGCATGGAATCCATCATATCTAGTATTGCAGATGGTTGTGTGACAGTGACCAGTCCATCGAACATATCTTCGATTTCTTGAATTATTGTATCAATTAAGGTCTGATCCTGAGTATCAATCTTAACCGCAATAGTGGATATTTCATCTGTATGAAAGAAGTTTACAGCCCAATGCATTGGAATATAGAAACCCATATCCGAAGGACCTAACCCAAATCCACCAATCTCTTCTAAAATTGCAACAATGGTTCCAGTGTAGTTTGTCTGGACAATACTGCCGTTCACACGACCTGTCCAAATAATGGATACTTCATCTCCAACTTCAGCAACTATAGTTCCATTCTTCCAAGGGTCAGCAATAGAAGATCCGATGACGACATCGTTATCAGTAGGTGATTCAGGAATACTTCCAGCCCCAGCGACGAACGTACTATACATTGATGAATATGCTGTAAAATTGATGCCAGATAGAGACACAGGAACTACATCACCACTGAAGTTAGCCTCTATTGTTTTTGTCATGGTGGCAACACTTGATTCAACATGGTCAATAGAATCAATCGCTTTGGTGTCATTCAGTAAAAGTGAAAAATCCGAATCACCGCTGCCTCCACCGAGGAGACCAAAAATACCACCGCCCGAACTCACAGTCAAAGTATCTGCTCCAAAACCTTCTTGAAACTGCTGTGTCATAGTGACTTGGAGACCTGCTGTAAAGGACAAGAGTGCTACAATGGCAGCAATACCGATAGCTACACCAAGAGTGGTCAATCCAGCACGCAATTTGCGAAGGCGGATTGCACTAAATGAATAACCTAACACATCACCAATACGCATCTAATTCACCGCATCCGATTCAATCAATCCATCCCTTAGATGGATAGTCCGTCTTGCTTGGCTACCTATCTCAGGATCATGGGTCACGATTATCAGTGTTATACCCTGTTCCCTGTTTAGTCTCTTTGCAAACTCCATAATCTCAAGTCCGGTCTTTGAATCCAAATTACCAGTGGGTTCATCCATAATTATGAAAGATGGATTAGTGACGAGAGCCCTAGCCACGGCAACACGCTGTCTTTCGCCACCTGAGAGTTCTGATGGTTTATGGTGCATCCTATCTCCAAGCCCCACAATCTTGAGCATTACCTCTGCTTTACTTCTCCGCTTTTTCTTCTCTATTCCTGCAATAGAAAGAGGAAGCTCAACATTCCCAATCGCATCAAGTCGTGAGATTAGGTTGAACGTCTGATAAACAAAACCTACAGATTGTCGCAGATCTGCTAACTCATTATCACCAAGAGTTGAAATATCAATTCCATTAATTAGCACGGTACCAGTGGTAGGACGGTCGAGGGCTCCAATCATGTTGAGTAGTGTAGATTTTCCACTTCCGCTAGGACCAAGGAAGGCAATAAAATCCCCCTTATGCACATCTAGGGTCACACCTCTAAGTGCTTGAACAGGAACCTGCCCCATCATGTACGTTTTTGTTAAATCTCTTATTTCGATAACTTTCGGAATGAAGTCCTCTTGATTCAATGTATATTCAAGTGTGGCGGTCAATGGATTTTCCTCTTTCTGCAAAATGGCGCATTAAACACGTTTTTATATCATATGTGATATAAACTTTAGCATATGTGATATATCATTACTGGTGCATTACGAATAGAACCTAGGTTGTTTATGAAAATGACAATGTTAGATCCGCTTGAAGGTGTAATAGAGTTCTTCAAAAAGAAAAAAGCCACTACAGCGGAGAATGCTCTAACATTAAGAGAACTTGGTATTCCTGATGAATTAAAAAATCTAATTCCTCCAGTCCTGCCTGAAATATTCCCCTTTGTAAAAGTAGGAGAGAAGTACTACCTATCAGAGGAACGTCTAAAAATTTTTAGGAAACAAGGTGGATTCACAAACCCATTAAAAAAATGGATTCAACATACAGCAAAGGTGCCTAAGGGATTTTTGAGGTATCAGGTTCTCCATAAACTAGAAGAACATCCCATGTCTGGCGCAGAATTGACATCATCAATCACTGATGACATGAGAGGTCGCTGGAAACCAAAACCAGGTTCTATGTACCCATTACTGAAGACTCTTCTTCGAGATGGACTCACCCAAGAAATCCCATCAGAAGACAGGAGAACTCGAAGATATGAGCTAACAGAAAGAGGTCATAAATTTCTTGAGAATCACGTGGATCAGAGTGGCGAACTTCGGGAGAAGATTGACCAAGGGTTTACTCCTTTTCCTTCACCTTTCTTCCCACTTGCAGGTTCCACCATGGAGATTCCAGAAGCCCTTCGGAACCTCTTTGAAACTCTTTTGAGCCTACGTGCGATAATCGGAAATAATAGTCATCCAGAGATTCTCAAGGATGTCGCTCAAGCAGCAGACCGTTTCAGGAAGGACCTCGAAAAAATACAAAAAAAGATAGCCCTTTTGGAACCTAGTGATTGATAATTACGTTCTATGTCTTACAATTGATTTCTGAGAGGAGAAATACAAGATGCTTGAAAGAATACTACCAGAACAGATTACTAATGAATTTCCCGGATACAAGTTTTCAGCATACGCGTTTCTAGTGCTTACAACCATAGCTGTTGCAAGAAGTTTGGCGCATATGTTTCTCCCAGATGGAGGGGCAGAATCGATAGCAACTATTGATCTCAGCGTAGCAGGTGCAGATACTATTATCAGTATTTTTGCACAATGGGGTCTCTCGCAGCTCTTGATGGCAGGTTTCTACATTGTGGTGTTCTTTCGCTACAAGAGTTTGATACCCTTAATGTATGTAATTGTCATTGCTGAATATGTAGGTAGAATCGGAATGGGGCTTCTCAAACCACTTGAAACGGTCGGGACAGCACCTGGAGCCATCGGTAATTTCATCATCATTCCCCTTGCGATAATACTCCTCTTCTTTGCCATTCGAAAGCCTAAACCACAGAACCATTAGTCGCATTCTGACTGTACACGCAGTCTTTGGTTATTAACTATAGTTTATATATTGAGGGGCCTTGTCAACTTGTGATATTAATGATAAGTGGAGATATATTTGAAAACCCAGTATTCGCTATGGAACCAAACAAACAACTGCTAGTAGAAAGGGAGGGATACACCATAATTCGAATATCTCTTGGAAAAGGAGGAAAAATCGCTCCACATATTGCAAATCACTCTGCCTTCTTCATGGTGTTGAAAGGGAAAGCAATCATCACAGCTGGAGACCAAGAGGTTGAACTCGAAGTGAATCAGTATATTGCCATGGAAGCAGACCAAATGAGAGGAATCCAAGCTTTAGAGGATTCAGTACTCCTTGGTGTTAGAAACTAGATATAATTCCTCTTTGAATAGGTCTTCTCCTTGTTGAATACCAGACTTTTTACTGTAACAGGAAAAACTTGACCAGAGTGAAGAGGAGCACCTATATCAATCCAATCACCTTGTTCAAGAAAAAGTTCATCAATGCAGATGAGATTATGCTGAATTGAAGTTTCACGTCGGGTCATGAGCCCAACCATTTTTCCAATATCACTCTCAAAAAGTAGGATGATCATCTTCCTGCTACTAACTGATTTTGGAAGTGCTTTCTCGATTGCCTTGACAAATTCTTGCAACCACGAATAAGACCGATAAAGAGAATCCTTGAAGTACAATGCGACAAGATCATCACCTTCTTTCATATCGTATTTCGTAAATCCTCTCTCGACTTCTTTATTGACAATATCAGGGCTGTAATTTTCCTTGGTCACGTTTACTGGAATAACTGGTACATTCGCTATTGGGAATTCAATACTCTTGTCAAAATAACAGGTTGACCCAGAAACAGAGAGTGTGAATGCCCCTGCGCCAATTACTGTGGCTCGAATTTTATTCACAGGCTCAATAATTGGCAGACCAAGTTCTACCACAAGATGTTTGATTTCTTCGGCGAGATACTGCCCGATATCATCATAGGTCTCTTCACTCCCGTAAAAATTCTCAGCTACTCCCCCAGAGAAGGAGAATTTGTCGATTGGAATGGAGAAATCCAGATCACTAGTCATCATCAATTCTCTAGCAATACGACTCCTCGCAGGACCTCTCATCACTTCAACCAGTGCTTTCGCGAATTCTCGAGCGATTAATCTTGCATCCGCTTCAGGGATGATTTCTCCTAATTTGTATTCCATATCTAGCTCTTTCATGAGAAATTGCGTTGGTCCATCAATCCGCCAAATTTTGAATTCCTTGTCAATCCCAAGTAGACGCCCGCCTACGTTTATGCAGGAAGTGCTGAGAACACTCCCGTTGGAACAAATGGCAAGATTACTTGTTCCACCGCCAACATCTGCAGTCAGAATTGTCATTTGTGATTCACGAGAGATTTCAACGATACCGCTACCCATTGCACCAAGAACGGATTCGTAGTTAGGACCTGCTGATGCACTTACGAATTTCCCGGATTCTGATGCCAATCGCCTGACAATCTCATCAGCATTCTGTTTCTTCGCGATTTCACCGGTAACAATCACAGCCCCAGAGTCGACCATTTCAGGAGTGATTCCAGCCTTCTTGTATTCTCCTCTGCAGAATTTTATGATAGCTTCTATATCGATGGTAGTGCGATCGAGAAGAGGTGTGAATATAATCTCGCTCTCATAGATAATTTCACGGTCAATTAACATGAAGCGATTTGTTGGATTTAGAAAACTCCTTTCTCGCCCAAGAGTGAGTCGTGAAAAGACAAGATGTGATGTAGAAGAACCGATATCTATTCCCACACTCAAGACTTTCAGATTCTCAGCTTGATCATATTTGGGAAAAACACGCGTCTTAGGTTCAGCTAGCGCGGTTGATTTTCTCTGCACTATTGCTTCGGATTCAATTCTCTGTTTCTCGGCAGCGGAAAGAGCTACATTGAGAATCGGACTGACTTCCAACATCAATCTATCTAAATCCTTGCCAGGTTGGAGAACGGAACTGAGTGCTGGTTTGAGCTCTTTGATGAGATTCTGCAACATGGCAATTTCTGCTGAGTCTTCGTTGTCATACCTTTCGAGCAGGAACTCGTACTTACGCAAGAATTGTTCTTCGAGGTCAAAAGCCTTTTCGCCAAAGTGCTCTTCAAAATATTCACTTACTGTATCAATGATTCTCCACTTCAGTCGGTTAGCATCAACTTCAGTCATTTCAAACCCACCTAGGAATATTCCTTGTTCTCATTGAATACCAGACTCTTCACAGTAATTGGAAATGCTTGAGTTGATTTGAGTGGGGCGCCGACATCAATCCAGTCACCAGCTTCAAGCTGCAGTTCATCCAGGCAGAGAAGATTACTCTTGATTGAAGTCTCATCCCGAATTGTAATTCCCAGTACCTTTGCAAAGTCGTATCCGAAAATTAGGATAATCAGTTTCTTCTTGGCAACAGAATTTGGTAGTGCTTTCTCTATAGCCTGTGCGAAAACTTTGAATCTATCAGCATGAAGGATTGGGTCATTAAAATACAATGCAACAGTGTCTTTTCCTTCAATCATATCAAAAGTCATGAATGCACGGTTAATTTCTTCCACAAAAATCTCAGGATTGAATTCTTCATTCTTCAGATGTACGGGAAGGACTGGGATGTTTTCTATTGGCAAGTCGATATTCTCATCGTAATAAGTGGTAGATCCTGAAATAGAAAGTGAGAAGGCTCCAGCACCAATGACCGTAGCTCGAATTTTATTTTCAGGCTCAACAATTGGCGTTTCTAAGTCCTCAACAAGAATTCGAATCTCTTCAGCAAGGTATTTTCCAATATCATCGAAACTGTCTTCGCTACCATAGAACATCTCAGCTACTCCGCCCGAGAAAGAAATCTCATCAATTGGAATGGAGAAATCTAGATCTTCAGCCATCATCAATTCTTTAGCAATAGTACTCTTTGCAGGGCTTTGCATTACCTCAACCAAGGCTATAGCATATTCTCGAGCAATCAATCGTGCATCATCTTCAGGGATAATATCACCAATCTGATAGCTCATTCCCAGTTCCTTCATAACGAATTGAGTGGGTCCATCAATTCTCCAAATTTTGAAATCGTCATCAATACCTAGGAGACGACCACCTACATTGATGCAACTTGTACTAAGCACTTGACCCATAGATGCAATAGCTAAGTTACTTGTCCCGCCTCCTATATCTACATGTAATATTGTCTTTTGACGAAGACCTGATTGAACCACTATGCCGCTCCCCATCGCACTTAGCAGAGACTCTAGGTTCACACCTGCTACTGCACTGACAAATTTCCCAGATTCTGAAGAGAGCCGTTTGACGATCTCTTCAGCATTTGTCTTCTTTGCGGTCTCGCCTGTCACAATTACTGCTCCGGTCTCGACCATCTCTGGAGTGATTCCCGCCTTCTTGTATTCTCCTTCGAAGAACTCCACAAGTGCCTCAATATCGATATTGTACCTATCAAGTAAGGGAGTGAAGATTATGGGACTTTCGTATATGATCTGTCTATAAACAAGATAGAATCGATTTGACATATTGAGAAAACTGAGCTCCCTTCTTAGAGTCAATCGTGAAAAGATGAGATGTGAAGTGGAAGACCCAACATCGATGCCGACACTTAGCACTTTCATGTACTCGACCTTATCCGCAGGGATATGACCCATGAGTAATTCAACAGGTAAAACTGGTTCTTCCTCTTCTTCCTCAACTACATCAACAGTAGGTTCTTGCTTCTCTTTGGAGATTCGTATTTTCATTTCTTTGCCGTGGTGCATTGGCAAGTCCAAGGCCTGTGATCCATTCAGAATCTTTGATTTCAAATCATCAGGAATTTCGAAGTCCAGTTCACACTCTGTGCAATAGAAGGTGAGATTGATTGATGGGTCACTACCTGGAATAGTCGGTCCATCCTTTCTTGGAGCAGGTTTTTTCTTTCGCCTATTTGCTCCGTCCCAGACAGCTTTGAACATATACATGACCATTGTCATTAATTCATCAAATTCCTCACACGGCCCCAGAACGGAAGATAATGCTGGTCTAAATTGTACGATGAGCTGGCGAATACCTGCAACTTCAGAATCATCGATTTCTTCATGTTGTTGTACCATTTCAAGGTAGGTTCGTTCAAATGACATTCCGAGGGTAGAAGCATCTTCAGGGAAATTCTTCTGAAAGAATTCCTTTGTAACACCAATGACACTTTGCTTCATGTTCTTGACGCTATCGATGTTCATAAATAATCACAAAGAGGAACTGTATTTAAACAATATGTTTATATATTATATAATACATTATTGTATTTATGGCTGCAGGAAAGAAGAAAGAGCAGAAGCTGAGGAAGAAGAAGAGGAGTAGAACCCTCCAAGAACGGGCAGAACAAATCTTCAGGTATATCGATCGGCAACCTGAGCCATTCCCAAAGTCAGAATTCAAGGATATTGGACTCAATCCAAAAACTGCAGAAAGCTGGATTCAATTGATTGAATACATACAGAGTCAACCGAGAATCAGAGTAACGAAGATGGGATCACAAACATACATCGAGAAACTTGAAAACAAATACCTGAGCATGATGAGGAAACGTATTATTGATTCAAATCTATCATTGAAAGAGAGAACCGATGCCATGAATGATTACATCAATGCACTCTTGACACTAGAAACTATCGAAGATGGGAGAATCAAGAAATAGTAAAGCTGATTGTTATTATCCAGATTATGTTCCCAACGTAATTTCAGTTCCAGCAATATAGGCGCTATTACTAGCACCACTATCTAATAATGCGTAAATGTACTCACTATGAACCACACCATTTGCATTAACCGTTGCATTCCTGAAAAGAACCATTGCATCTGCACCACTGCCCCCCATTGTAAGTATCAATACAACTTCTTTTCCTTCGAAATCAGCACGTTCAAGATATGCTTGCATTGCTGCATGTGGTTGTGCTCCATTTACTGGACTTCCTAACACGATCAAGTCATACGTAGATACATTTGTGGGTGTCTGTGTAGAACAAGTAGTTACTTCAACTCGCCAATCAGATGCCACTAATCCTCGAATAAATGCATTAACGATGTCTTCATTGAAACTGGTCAATCCAGGTCGGAAAACAACGAATGCAGTCCCTGTTAATCCGTCTTCGTTTTGGATTTCTACATCCCGGATTATCTCTGTACTATTGAGAGGAACGATAATCATTATTGAAGCAATTAATCCAATAATGGATATAATACAAATAAGACTGCAAATTCGTTTTTTGTTCATCGTGATATCCTCACATTATTACAGATAGTCATTACCAGTTCTCGACTTTTATCTAATTCCTTTTTTCTAAAGATAGTTTCTTAGTTTCAATCCTCTATCAACATCCTACTCTTCCAAAGAAAGATTGTCCTAAAAATAACTAAAATGATAGTATATCCAAGGATGGAAAGAAAAACACTATTGAATACAATCTCCATTGGAAAAAGTAGTGTGATTCCAATAGCTGCAATTAGGAACATACCATAGTATTTTCCAACAGGGTCGTAGAGCGGTTTTTGTCTATTCGATGTGATAATGAAAAACAGAAACATGAATACAAGTAAAATCAGAATCCAAGAAGGGTAGATCTCTTTGAGAGTGAATGCTGAGAAAGCCATGAGGACTAATACAAAATCCGCGATTGGATCTGAATAGGCTTCAAGAAACGAGGATGATATCGTTTTAAACTTCTTAGCCAAAAATCCATCCAATATGTCAGATGAAAATGCTGCAAAAAAAAGAAGTACTGCAATATGTGTGAAATCATATAGAATTGAATAGAATAAGAGAGGTGTGAGAGTTATCCTGAGGATGACAATAACATATGGAGTTTTCTTCAATCGATAATCAATCTCAGCCAACTTGTCAACTCCTACAAGATGTATAGCTCCTTCTGTTGATAAAGGGGATTAATTTCTTTATCCTTTTTTTAGGTCCATGATAATTTTCGCAAAATGATTCAAGATATTGATTTAGGAACCTTGAAGAGATGAAGTGCGACTGTACTTGATGAGCCTATCATGAATTCTAAGAGAATCCTACGTTTCTTATGTCTGGCCCTATGCTACACCATACTTGGGACATTCATAGGAATGACTGTCGTGTATCTTTTCTTCGAAACTTCAACTTTAGGATGGCTTATTGCCATAGTGTATACCAGCATTGCTCCAGCTGTTTTCGTCATTTGCATTAGTTGTGGAATCATTATCATTAGATTCTCTTTCATGAAGAAACGCAATGGAATAATCATCATAACTGGACTCTGCATTTTCTTATTCATTTGCGCTATGATTCCTTACACAGCAATCCCAGGAGCAATAGCTGATGCGGAGAGTCAGATGAATGACACCTATGGGACTGCTTACACAAATCTAGATACATCCCTCATGAGACCTCTCCCGTACTCACTGTACGACAACATCAATGGAGTACCTATTGATGAATCGAAATTCAGTGTGGTAGAGAATATAGAATACCTTAACAATGGTGTTGACAAATTCTTCTTTGATTGGTATCGACCTACGGGAGTTGGACCGTTCCCAGTGATAATTACACTGCATGGTGGTGCGTGGGTAATTGGTGATAAGGGCCGCTTTAATGTAATCCTATTCAATCGATACTTTGCTTCTCAAGGATATTCAGTATTTGACCTGAATTACGGCCTGTTCGATGTATCCAAACTGTCTGGTGATGCAGCGGCTACATTTGGCACATTTGCAGCATTGGGAAGTCTTAGCCCGAATTATAATGGAAGTTATACACTCCAGCAGCAGATTGAGAATATTGGTGAATTCACTAAGATGCTGGACCTCAATGACACAAAATATTCTGCGGATATGGACAATGTCTTTGTAGTAGGAAGGTCCGCAGGAGCCCATATGGCGTCACTTGTTACGTTGGGGTATGCAAATCCGTTGTATGCAGGTAACTTCTCAACCAACATGACAGTAAGAGGAGGAATTTGGATATACCCACCAACGAATTTTACTAGGTCATCAGAATCTAGCTTCTTTGATCCAATGATGCAAGGATCTCTTCCAATTAAAGAGCAGTACAACAAAATGTCGCCGGCGTATCTGATCACAAACAGCACGGTTACGCCGCCAATCATGATTGTTCATGGAAGCAAGGATGGTTTGGCTGACTATAGTCAAAGTGTAAGCTTCTATAGATATGCAACAAATCTGGGTAAGAAGTGTCTATTCATTACAATTCCATGGGCTGGGCATGCATTTGATTTCTTCTTTCAGAGTTACGGAGGTCAGATTTCAACCTACTACATTGAACGGTTCGTAGCATTGGAGCTGGGAGGTGTATGAAAATTGGAGAACATAGCATTTCTAAAGACTAAGACATTTTCCAAGTACTATAGTACCACAACAAATGCAGTGCTTAGCCTGAGCATTCTTTTCAATATCCTTGGTATGGGGGGAGATCTATTAACTCAGGACATTGCAGGATTCTTAATTGTTCTCGGGATTGCATTATTGGTTGGACAAATTCTATTGGTTCTAAATCTTGTCAACAGGAAAGACAAAATAGGCTGGTATCTAATTCGGCTTGCCTATGTTACGCTGTTTGTTACGATGTTGGGAATGCTATCAATAACAGCTGGACAACTTGTTTCATCATTCTACATACTTGGTGGAAACTCACTTGAGGGGAATATTTTACTCTCATCAATAGGAATGACCAGTTTAGCGTGTTTTGGTATCTGCCTCTCAGGAATATGCTATCATACACATTCATTTGACAATGTATGGATTGTTTAGTACTGGAAGGGATTGACTTGATTCCAAAATACCAATGGAAAGACGTGTGGTTGTTAGCATCAATAGCAATGTCTGAAAATTGTGATGATGCAAACTCAGCTCGATTAAACAAGGCAAGAATTGAACTGACACCAGACTTAGCTAGACTCAAGAATATCAACCACGTAATTGATGCGGGAGACTATATTGATCGTTCTACCTTCACTATTGATGAATTAACTGGAGGAATCAAGAAGCTTATAGATGGAGAATTTATCAAAATAGAAAACGATTACCTCAAAACCACCAGAAAAACCAACGAGTACTATGAGAAAGAAAAGGGTGACCGAAAACACATCTCGATTAAGATGGCTCTTGGTATCTTCAAAAAAATGCTGGAAGTCAAAAAAGACTGATAATGATTCAATTACTGAATTTCAGCTTTCTTTTATAGAGGTAAGCACACAACAAATCCTCCTTCACTGAGGTAATTGCCATGAGTATCTTAGCTAGAATCGATAGGAACACGCAATTTCTAATTCTCTGTCTTGTCCTCATTGGTTCATCGACATTAATAGCCAGTGCGATACAGAATGACTTTGGTGCAATCGATGTAGATTATATCCGGATTGTAGACGAGAGTGGACAAGCAGTAACAGGAAAACTGTATCGTCCGTTGACAGCAACTGAGGATACACCAGCGCCAGCTGTGTTATTGCTTCATGGAATGAACAATGACAAAGATACTGAAGGGCCCGCCGCGTTAGAGCTTGCACGCAGAGGTATTGTTGCTTTGGCTATTGATGAGATAAGTCATGGCGATTCAGATCGTGTTGTCGATATCCTTGGATATTTTACTGGAACTTTCGATTCTACACTTGGTGGCAACGCGTCATACCAGTGGTTGAAATCGCTCTCATTTGTCGATGAAACTCGAACTGGACTTGTTGGACATTCTATGGGAGCGGGTACTGCAGCTGCGATTGCTGCAACCAATCCAGACCATCGGGCTATTGTGATTCAAGCTGATGGACCGTATAATCTAACCACGCATAGCTACATGAACAACTATCTAGCAGTATGGTCATTTTACGAGGAGTTATTCACAACTCAAACCAGAGCAGAGTGGCTGCAAGATAGTCTTGAAATGATTGCATACAACGAGAATCTCACATCTGCAAATGACGCTAAAGCAGACTTCACGTATGGATCATTCGGTGATGGTTCTGCTCACAGATATGCAAAATGTCCGTGTACACATCCAGGTGCAACTTGGAATTCAAAAGGAATTAGTGAAACCACAACATGGATGCTTCAGGCACTTATGGGGATTTCAGAATCAGAAGCTATTACAAGATCATCTGCACAAACCTACATGATCAGAGAGGGTGCAACTCTATTCGCATTGATTGTCTTAGTCATTTCATTGATCCCACTAACCAGTTTACTCCTGGAGATCCCATTCTTCAGTATGATAACAAGGCCAATCCCACAGAAAGCGCCCATTCAGGGAAGGAGCTGGTGGTTATTCGCAACCATAAATTCGATAATTGGTGGAATAACATTTCTATTCCTACCAATGGTAGGAATGATGCTAGGAGTATTCTTAGGAGCTTATGCACCAATCTTTCTACTTGTAACAGGGAATGGGTTACTACTCTGGTTTCTTGTCAATGCCCTGATTGCATGTATATCGTACAAACTATGGTTCAGAAAAGCATCAATTGGGGTAGATGGAATCACTCATGAAGATACAGGTCGTATAAAGACGATTAGAGACCCTGAGAGCCGTGAAATAATCACACGGACAATTCTCCTCTCAATCGCTCTGTTTTCTTACATGTATATCGTTGTTGGGACATCTCAACAATTCTTAGGAATCGAATTCAGGTATATGTGGCCGGTGTTCAAATTGTTCACTACTGAGAAGTTTGGTCAGTTCCTAATCAACATCATCCCAGTGTTTCCATTCTTCCTGATTAATGGTGGCGTATTTGCATATGGGATGCTTAAACTTCCTGAATCGAGTACACCATTAAAGACGCAGATGATTTGGTGGTTTAAGATTGTTTTTGCCATGGAATCAACTCTTCTTGTAATGATTCTTATCAACTATCTCCCCATGTTCATCTTTGGAACCGGGCCATTACTCGCGATGGGACTCTATGGAATTTTCCTAATGGCATACTTGCCAATATTTGCGGGAATCTTCTTCATCATGACCGCGTTCTACATCAAGACGGGAAGAGTATACTTAGGATCAATAATGGGAACCCTTCTGGTAGTTTGGATAATGACTGCTGGAATGCTAATTTAAAAATTTACCCAACATTAGACGGGAATAGAATAGGTCTTAAAAACTGTTCATTCCCGTTGTTTTTTATCTAAGTGTTCAGTGTGTATACTTCCAATCATGCAGGACAAGTACTAAGGATAACTATTAACACTAGATACTATTGCTTCACAGATTTTAGAGTAGAGCGTTTCACTCAGCAATTCATACCGTTCTTGGTCAGCTCCGCCGAATGCTAGGTCATTCCAAGAACTCATTCCACCAAAAACCCAACTTCCGAAAGCACCCATAATGAGCCGATGTGCTTCTTTTGAGTAGATACCAGCAGGAAGAAACTCATCATCGATCTGAGGATTGAAATCAAGCAAAGTGGTTAAGGAGCCTTCGAAGTTACTCACCCAGTGTTTAGAATGTTCGAATTTTTCAGCAAATTTCGAGAGTGTCTCAAGTACAGTTTGGAGCCGTTTTCTGGAATCATTTATCGAAGGCGATGTATCGTTAAGATGACTCATATCCTTCTCAATTCGCACATAGTGAGCCTTCCTTGTATCCATACCAGAATTGAGGGGAGGAATCCAATTGCTGAGGTAAAGCTCACTTCTATCTTTGAACTGAACCTCAACGAGCCAGTGACTACCTCCACCTAGAAATGCGACACTGATGTGATCAGGCAACTCTGTCTTATTCGAAGTTTGATAAAACAATCTGAGTCTTTTCGCACCCTGCTCCTTGAGATGCTTGAACCACTGGAATGCATCTTTCGCTAGAGTCTTTGTTGAACCAGCAATCCCCTCTAACGGAGGATCGATGAAATCTATTTGGAAGCAATTATTTGTTATCAGTTTATCAATCTCGAATTCTTCGCTGTGCCCTTGAAGAAACACATTTCCATAGGTCACCAGAGCAACGTTTCTCATAATATCCTTCGGCATCATTTCGCATCTCCAATCTTTCGCTTGTAAGGAACTTCACAAACCCCCTTATGGATTATTTGAAAATCAGCAATCTTTGTGGGCGCATTTTGATTGTATAAAATTTTGCTCCTATCTGTTTATTACCTTGAACGGATTCAAGTTGAATACTAAGGGGATGCCCAACCTTGAATAGTAACATCGAAACTATCGATTGCACCCGTATCAGAAACGGTTCGCGTATAACTGAGAAAGAGGTAGTTGCAACTGAATCAAAATTAGCACTCTATGTGAATGATGAGTTTGAAACACAATTTCTCTATTCATCTGGTTTCGATGAACACTTAGTGTATGGATATTTACTATCTTCAGGGAAGATATCGAACATATCAGATATTGACACGATACAAATTACCAATCAAGACTGTAGGGTGAATCTTACGAAGGAGCACAGACTCGATTCGGATTACGTTAACCATCAGAAGGTCGTGTCATTTGTCAAGCTATTGGAAATTAGAGATTTGCTTCTGGAGAGCCAGCAGAATCATAGAGCAACGAGAGGGTTTCATGGAGCTATCTTGTATGAACTTGCTACTAACCGTCGGTTTACTTGCGAGGATATTGGAAGACATAATGCAGTTGACAAGGTAATTGGATGTGGATTACAGGAGGGTTATGATTTGTCTAATTCTGTATTGTTGCTCTCAGGTCGCTTGCTCTCAAATATCGTATCCAAGGGAATTCACTCAAAAATTCCTGTAATAGCTTCGATGACAGTTGCGACTTCAGGGGGAATCCGCGAAGCAAAAAAGAATAATCGTACTTTGGTGGGGAGTCTTTCTAATGATGGTTGTTGGCTTTACCATGAAGGTGTGGTGAAAGTTCAAACATCTATACAATGATTATTTATTTTCAAAAAATTGGCAACAGAAAATACTACGTTAGGAGTAGCTCACAATGGGTCTATTGAAGAAACTTGGAATAATCATTCTACTTTATGTCATCATTGGCGTTGTTTGGTCTGTGTTGATGCAACTCGGGTATCTTCCTGCTCCAGGCGGCTTGGAAGGTCCTTTGAATATTGTATACGTCGTCTTTTCACCAATTTCTACAATCTATTTCATGATTGTCATATCACTGGGGCTCTATTCTCCATAGAATGATCAGATTTACAAATTAAGGGACAAATCAGAGATAGTCTTCATCTGCTCTGATGAGAGAGCTAATTTCATAGCTCCAGCATTTTGCTCAGCTTGGTACACCTTACTAGCACCGGGTATAGCCATGACTGTCTTCCCATGGAAATTAGTTGTCCAACTCAGAGCGACCTGAGCAGCGGTAGCTTCATGTTCTAAAGCAATGTCTTCGAGAGCCTCAATCAGTCCTTGAGTTCTTTTCAGATTTCCACGAAGTCTGTTTCTTCTCATACGAGGCATTACTTCAAGAAGTTCAGGATTTTGATGGAGTTTACCAGTTAGAATTCCCTGTCCTAATGGAGTATAGGCCATAATTGTAACTCCTAATTCCTTAGCAGTTTCTAAAATTCCGTTAAACTCGATTCCTCTTTTTATAAGAGAGAAATTAACTTGGTTCGCTGCGAGAGGAATGCCTCGGTCTGCAAGTGCATCATGAGCCTTGACCATTCGATCTCTTGAAAAATTACTCACGCCCACAGCACGGATTGTATCAGCATCTACAAGATCGGCCATCTCGTTCATTTGCGTATCAATCGAAGAAACTGAAAGAGGCATATGAACCAAATAGAGATCGATAGGATATGGAGCTAATCGATCAGTGCTCTTCTTGGATGACTTGCGGATGGACTTTGCTCTCTTCAACAGAGGAAACCACTTTGTAGAAATGACTACATCTCCTGGAGACTTTCCTGCATTTTGCAAAGCTCGCGAAACTGCACATTCCGAATATCCAGAACCATAGATCTCAGCGGTGTCTATTAAATTCATTCCAGAGGCTAGTGCGACCTTAACAACATCATCTTGGATCTCAGGTTCAACAGGTCCGAGCGTGAATCTGAAGAAACTCTTACCTCCAGCAAATTCCATAGCACCTAGGCCGATTGGAGTAACTTCAATAGTGGTCTTCCCTAAATGGCGTTTCTCTATTTCCTGCATCATCAATCAATATTATTATTCAATTATTGCTTTTAACCGCTCATATGTACCCCCTCCTAGAGAGAAGTGACATGTCTTGATACAAACCGAACAAGCGTAAAATTGCGCAAAATACTCAAAACATCTTTTCTGTTTCACACGTGAAATACGACCAGTATCATGAACAATTACTTCTTCGAAACTTACCTGTGAGGGACATTGTCCAATACATAGTACGCAGTTCCTAATGCTCCGTCTTTTCTAATACAAGAATTTTAGGTAATTTGAGAAGGGTACCTATATTTCGACCAGTGGTACCTCCTTTATACTGAAGCTTTCTGTTACCAAAACGATTCTTGGAAGTCATCATTTTCATAGTCGAGTATTCACCGTTCGTGAAATACATCAGATCCTCTGGGTCAGCAATAATTTCAAGGTCATACTCATCCAACTTCCCTTTATTGAGACTATAGTTTCCTTCATTAGCGATTAAGTTCACCCAGAGAATGAATTCCTCTTCAACCTGCAAACCTATGTTTATCTGAGATTGGAATTCATCTAATGTCTTGGTGTTCTTGGGATTCTTGCGTTTATCAGCAATTACATCCTCTATTACAGTCTTGAAGGTCAAGAATAGAATTTCCTGAGCTGCAGCGTCCATTGTGGTTCACCCTCTATCTAGTAAAACTCAGTATCAATCATGGTTGCAGTTCGAACTAGTTCTTTGGCTGCATCGGTCGCTTTGAGGACCTTAGCCATGTTCCCCTGAATTCGTGCCTTTCCATTTAGAAGACCACGAATTGGATCTAGTTCACCATTTATGATCTGCACCCAGGTATCGTGAGTAGCTTCATAGGTGTATTCTACAGGAATTTTATCAGGACTACTCGGACTTGCATCTGGTGCAACTACTTCAAACATATCTTCGCTTGAGATTGGTTTTACTCCAGTACACTTACCATGAGTCAGTCCTATAAAACCCATAATGTCATGGTCCAGTCCACCACTGGCTCTGACAATAAACACAAAATCTCCTGTCCACCAGGAGGCGGCCTTGGCATAGGCTTCGTTTTTGTTGAGTGCGTCTTCGTATAGATTCAACCACTCATCTGACATGAATTTCGGCATAATAATGGAAATCTAGGGTTTCGTCAACTATAAACAGTTTGGTTTCTTGTCCTTGGGCTCACCCACCCGTAACCAGGGGAAAAATGGATATTTCATCACCTGATACCAATTCGGTCTGCATTCCATCCAGAAATTTGATTTCTCGACCATTCCTCAATATAGTAATGTCCGATTTGAGTTCGCCTTGATCATCCAATAAATGCTGTTTTACTTTACCATCCAGAAGGAGCTCATCAAGTAAGAGAGATACTGTGGCACCATCCTTCAATTCAAACTCCAACTTGGATTTCTTATCCACGAGGTCTCTAAGATGTGCATAGAATTTGACTGAGACCTTCATCGCAGATTCCTCCAAGTTTTTGTAAACACCACGCTTATAAAATCCGAGGACGATGTTCTTCGGAACTCATTGAGGTCGCCTTCATGATATACGGGTATATGGGTAAAATTCTTCGAGTCAATCTAACGACTTCCACAATAACTGAAGAATTTCCAGACGATGAAACATTACGTAAATATCTCGGCGGTGCAGGACTAGCGACCAAGATTCTCTTCGATGAAACCGAGCCAAGAATAGACCCGCTAGGACCTGAGAATAAACTCATCTTCATGACAGGACCATTAACAGGTACACGGTCTCCGAGCACTGGTAGATACAGCGTGGTGACAAAGGCACCATTGACCAATGGATGGGGACAGGCTAACTCCGCGGGATTCTGGGGGCGGGATTTCAAACGTTCTGGATTTGATGGGATCATCTTCGAAGGTAAGGCATCAAGACCTGTCTATCTCCTAACAGATGACGGCAAGGCAGAGTTGGTTGATGCTGAAGAGATTTGGGGGAAGAATACATCCGAAACAACGAAACTTCTGAAGGAGAAGCATGGAGAGAAGTTCAACGTTGCATGTATTGGAATTGCAGGTGAGAACCTTGTCAAATATGCTGCAATCATGAATGACTGCGATGAAGAGTACTGGGGTCGAGCAGCAGGTCGTTGTGGTGTTGGCGCGGTCATGGGATCAAAGAATCTCAAGGCCATCGCATCAAAAGGAACAATGACGATTCCTGTCGCAGATGAAGAAGCTTACAGAGCAGAAGCAAAGCAGCGATTCGACTGGGTGAACCAGAGTATCCTGAAGATGACCCTTGAAGTCTATGGGACTGCAACTATGGTCGACCTGGTTAGTGTCAAGGGAGGAATCCCAACACGTAACTGGCAGACGGGAGTCTTTGAGAACGCAGAGAAGATCAATGGGACTGCAATCAACGACAGCATCCTGGTAAAGAGGAAACCCTGTTTTGCCTGTCCTATCCATTGTGGAAGAATCGCAGAAATAAAGTCAGGCCCATTCAAGAGCAAGGGAGAAGGCCCAGAGTATGAAACACTGAGCGCTTTCGGAACGATGTGTGGTGTGGATAATCTGGAGGCGATTACACTTGCGCATTTCCTCTGCAACGAATATGGAATAGACACAATCTCTGCTGGTAACAGTGTTGGATTTGTGATGGAGTGTTACCAGCATGGAATCCTAAAGCCCGAAGATGTCGATGGCATGGATTTCTCTTGGGGTAATGCCCAGTTAATCGTTGATATCGTTCACAAGATTGGCAAGAGAGAAGGAATTGGAAACCTCATTGCAGAAGGAACTATGAGGATGTCTGAGAAACTCGGACAGGGTTCTGAGAGATTCGCAATGCATGTGAAGGGTCTCGAACTCCCAGGGTACGATAGTCGTGCAGCCAAGATTACTGGACTTGCCTATGCTACCGCTAATCGTGGTGGAGACCATATTACAGCGTATATAGAGGGACCAGCATTTCTCAACATGCCCTTCATGATTGTAGAAGATGCAGATATCGGAGACCCACTGAAAGAAGACCCTACAACAAGTCTGATCGTCAAAAACTTTGAAGATGCATTTGGTATTTTTGACGCGATTGGCGGATGCAAATTCATGGGTATGGTCCTAACTGCTGAAGATTGGGCAGGTCTTATGGGGACCCTGATGGGTATTGATTACACCGCGGATGAATTCCGAAAAACAGGAGAGAGAATCTACAATCTTGAGCGAGCCTATATTCTGAGAGAGGGTTTCACTCGTGCTGATGATACGCTCCCACCAAGGATGCTTGAAGAGCCATTACCAGAAGGACCAGCAGAGGGGCACGTTGTAAATCTGGAAGTTCTTCTCAATGCGTACTATGAATATCGTGGATGGGATGAAAAAGGAAGACCAACCAAGGAAAAACTTACTGAGCTAGGATTAGAATGGCTTATTGATGAAGTCCATGCAGACACAACTGTTACTGAGGATGTTCCAAAAGAGAAAACACAACAGATCACTTCTGTCGAAAGAAAGGAGAAAGTTGTAATAGAAGAAAAGAAAATCACTGGAGAGAAACCCTGGTTAGATAATTACCAGATTGGTCCGTTCAAGCTTCAACATTCAATGGCTCCATATCCTGAGATGAATGTGTACAACTTCCTCGAAGAAACCACAAAGAAGTTTCCAGATATCGTGGCATGTGAATATGCAGGGGATGAGATGAAGTATCCAGAACTCAAGGATAAAGTCGATAGACTAGCTTCAGCTCTTGTGGCTCTTGGAGTCAAGAAAGGGGATGCTGTCGCAACAGTTCTTCCAGGATGCCCTGAGTTCATCATAGCAGATTATGCTGCAATGAAGATTGGGGCAATACATGTTCCACTAAGCATCTTGCACAAAGAAGATGACTTGGAATACGAACTCAAGGAAAGTAAAACGGAATTTGTAATCTGTTCCTACCGACGTCTTGAAAGACTCAATGCAATAAAAGCAGCAACCCAAGTGAAGACTGTCATCTACACTCCAACCAAACTATTCCCCGATTATGAATATCCAGAGATGGAAGAGATTCAGGATGAGAACTACTATCTCATGAGTGACCTGATAGAGAAGTACGAACCTCATTCAGAGACCGTAGAGATCAATCCAAAGGAAGATATTGCACTCTTACCCTTCACCGGAGGTACTACTGGGCAACCAAAAGGGACAATGCTCTCTCATTACAACATCACATCCAATATACGCCAATCAATACATTGGATGATGGATCCTCTGAAGGACGGAATAATTGGTAAGAGCTCCGCAATTGTTGCAGTGCCAATTTTCCATGCGTATGGTCACTGGGCAGTTCATGCGTGTATATCGTGGGGTATCAAGATGCATTTGATGGATTCCCGAGATATTTCAAAGATTGTGGAAACCATCAATAGAAATCGTCCTTTCATTGTGTTCGGAGTTCCCACTCACTATACATTCTTTTCACAAATGGACCTCATCAAAGCACCAATATTCTACTACTCAGGAGCAGCAGCTCTTCCAGAGGACCTTGCTGAGGAGTTCGAAGAGAAATCAGGCGTTCCTATGGGAGAAGGTTACGGTGCAACAGAAACATCATGTGTTGTGACTATCAATGTCTCAGCACTCTCAAAGGTCACTGGGTTCATGGACGAGGCGAAGAGAGGAGTCGGCATACCCATCCCAGAAACTGATATCAAGATTGTAGATACGAACACTGGTGAAGAACTTCCAATTGGTTCGCAAGGAGAGATCTGGGTTCGTGGACCTCAGATAATGCTTGGATACTGGCCAACACGTGGGAGTGGACTCAAGGAGGGTGGCTGGTTACCAATGGGAGATGTCGTTGAAGTGGATGGTGATGGCTACTTCAAAATCGTTGATAGGATCAAGGACATGATCAACGTTTCTGGAAACAAGGTATATAGTAGGGTCATCGATGATATCCTTCACGAACATGAAGCAGTTGAGTTAGCAGGAGTAATTGGGATTCCTGACACCGAGAGACCTGGTAGCGAGAGGGTTAAGGCATTCATTCAATTAAAGCGCGAGTACAAAGGCAAGGTTTCTGAGCAAGATATAATCGATTTCTTGAAAGATAGAGTGAAACCATATGCTGTACCCAAGTGGGTGGAATTTCGAGATGAACTACCACTAACTGCTGTGATGAAGCTCTTCAAGAAGAAGCTAAGGGAAGAAGAGCTACAGTCCTAGCTCTTCTATTGTAATCTCAACAATTCGATGTTATGTAGACATACCACTCGATTCTATCAGGTGTGGGGTCTTCGCAGACATATCCAAATCCCTTGGCGTGGTCGTTTATTGGATCATCCAACTGAGGTTGGAAGGGATTTGTTGAGTTCGTACCATAGAACATAGCAATTTTCCTATCACCAGGTTGACACTCGACAGCTGCTCTAAACCATGATTCCATTATCGTGAGAGCTGGAAGTGGATATAGACCCGTCATATATTGAGCAAAACTAAGCCCCATTTTTTCTGTGTTTTTAGCACTAGTTGCAAATCCGCAGACTTGATGAACTCCTTGAAGAGCGGGACTCCATCTTTCAAATACGTTCTTAGCTATGTACGGGTCGTACCAAGCTAAAACACTGCATGAATCAAATGCAATTGTGTCAAGGTCTCCATCGCCCAGTTTCATATTGGCAAAGCGGGCTTCATCATCATCATGGTTCGAAGTGAAAGAAACAGCTCGACTTGAACCATGCCCTTGGTAGTATACCATGTCAACTGCATCAATCCACTGAGAGTCATTGCCAAAGTTAATTGTAGTATCTCTGAAGTCCGATTCCCATGCACCGTATTCACCCCAATTGAATTCCAAGCTATAACCACCAACACTTCCCATATGGTTGTAAAAACCTTCAGAACAACTTTGAGATCCCGTTAGCATGTCATCGTAGGATAGACCTATCCATTCAATTCCGACCTCCTTAATTCCATCATCGTAGGCACCTGTTGGAGCACTGGGCTGGAATACAGAATTACTTTCCACTCCGCTATATGCTGTCGTGATTGGAAGGAGGACAAAGGTTGAAATTAACATCAGTAGGAAGAAGATTGCAAACGTACCTTTCTTCTTCCCGATAATCAGACAAGCTGATAAAATGATAACTGCACCCAATCCAATCATAACAATCCCCATATCAATGCTCATAGCTGCAGTCGAATCAATTTTGACCGCAATCTCATCACGACTAAACCGTTGTTCTGAATCTTGAATTAGTACAGAAATTGAATGAGGATAGGCAATATCACTCTTGATAGCTTCAGACAGAGTTGAAGTGGTAAAACTACTCGTAGTGGCACTCGAAAAGAGAACACCATCGACATTGGAATACCACTGATATGCATAGGGGGGAGTGCCAAAGAGAACATTGCAGTCGAAGGTAATGGGAACTCCTGGCTGGACTGTAATACTATCTGTTGGTTGAATAATTTGAACCTGAGGATCAAATTCAGTTGCGTCAAATTTCAGATGGAAATTCGTACCAGCCCCCTCGCTATCAGGTTTAGTAAACGTAACATCGTACACAGGAACGAGGAGGTCGTTGTTAGCATCTGTTTCTCCAGTGTCGTAGACAAGGCTGTACTCCACAACATCGTCAGCAGAGAATCCATAGGTTGCCATTATTGAATCAAATTCGATGAGCACTGCAGTAGTGTACGCAGTAGATTTGATATCTCTCCATCGCCAATCAAAGCCAACAATATTCTGAGCAGTACTAACCATGTTGCTACTTTCGCCAATCATCACTGTAATCTGCATAGCCTCTTCAGTGATTGGAATATCATCAACTGCAAAATCATAGTTGAAATGGTAATTGATTATCTTCGAGTACATTGCCTCAGTAACTGGATTGAAGATTGTCATATTCGTGGTCCCAATCCCTGCAAACTCCGCATTAGCTGGTACCAATCCATTTTCATCCAGCCAAGCCTCAGCAATAGTCTGACTTTCTGTTTGATTGGGCTTATCATCACCTAATGAAACGTTCCAGATTCTATCATAGTCTGCAAACCAGATTGATCCATCTGCGGAATCAACCTCAAGATAGCTGTTGCTCCAATTCACAAAATAGATGCCTTCTGTTTCCTGAGGAAGTATGTCATGGATGCCAAAAAGTGAGGATGCAAGACTCTGCACATAGGATTCATTCACCTCTGGAGTCACCAACTCGTAGATAGGCATCTCTGTCTGAGATAGAACGAAGTTCATTGGTTCGAAAGTCATAGTGTCTGTCGGGGCTGTAGCTTGGTCTGAAGCTGAAACCACTAACAAGAACATTAGGAACAGTAAGATTGCATCCCTTCTCAACTATTGGACCTCCCATGGTTGTCACGCGAAATTATCCTTTCGTAGAGAAAGGATGTTGCCTAAATGTAATCGCAGCATAAAAATCTCCCCAATTTAGAGTTTTAATGGAGTGGAGAAAATGGTGTAAAGAAGGAGAAAATCCCCTTCCTCCAGATTCAGCACCCCGACGTGATATAGACAAGGTGAGTGGTACTTCCAGGTACGGGGTCTGTACAAACATATCCGAATCCGTACGCATGGTCATTGATTGGATCATCCAATTGAGGTTGAAAGGGATTTGCAGACTTCGTTGCGTAGAATACTGCAGCTACATGAGAACTCGGCTCAGTTTCTAGACATGATCTAAACCATGCATTCACTATCGTAAGGCTTGGATTAGTAAAGTAACCGGTCATATAGATTCCGAATCCCACACCTGTTTTTGGAGAATTCTTACTTGATGTTTGAAAAGAACAGACCTGATGAATTCCTTGCAGAGCAGGTCCCCATCTCTCAAATACATTGTTACCATGCTTATCCTCCCAAGCCAATGGTTTACATGCATCAATCGCGAGAGTATCGAGATCACCATCACCTAACCTCAGTTCAGTAAAATTCAGAAAATTTTGATCGTGTTGGTAATCCGTGAAACTAATACTAGTGGGACCTCCATGACTGTGCAGGTATGCAATGTCTACTGCATCTACCCACGTGGAATCTGTCCCGCCAAAAGATCCTGCTTTGAAGTCCTCTTCCCAAGCTGAAAATTCTCCCCAATTGAACTCTTGACTATAACCACCTACTACATCCATCCAATCGTAGAAACCTTCGGTATTTTCCTCATTATTATACAAAGGGTTGTTTAGATGAGATAACCCGATCCATTCAACTGCGACTTCTCTGACATTATCATCAACTGCTCCTGAGGGTGGACTATATGCTATTTTTTTAGTGCTAGATATTCCACTACTTGCAGAGATGATAGGGAAGAACATGAAAGCTGAAAATAGCATGATTAGTAGAGCTAATGCCGGGAAACCCTTCTTTCTCACTATTGCGAAAGAGATGGCTACAACAAAAACCGCACCTAAGGCAACCAGAACAACAATATTGAGGTCAATACCGATAGGCTGCCTCTCGATGGTTACAGCGATAACATCACTATCCTTTCTGCCCTCTGAATCCCAAACTACTACCGTAACCGCGTGAGGTACAAGTACGTCTATCTTCAAAGGTTGTGAGAGCGTTGAAATGGAGAATGATTTAGAGGTGCTCAGGACACCATCAAAGTCAGAGTGCCATTCATAGCTGTAGGGAGGAGTACCCCGCTCAACTTCGCAATCAAAAGTAATGGATTGTCCAGGCGACACAGTTATGCGATAACTAGGTTGGGGGCTCACAATAGTGACCCATGGCTTATAATCGGTAGCATCGACATCTTCCTCGTAATATACATCGTTGCCTTCATCATCAGTTTCAACAAATGATATCTCGTAAACAGGAAATAGAAGATTATTGTTATCATCTTCCATGGTGTCATAAACTAGTCTATGTTTTATCACGCTATTTGCAGGAATTCCATAAACATCTAGAATAGACTCGTACTCTATAAGATTCGCAGTAGTATGTACGTCTGGCTTAACTTCTCTCCACTTCCAATCAAGTCCTATTATTTCACCTCCTTCACCCATCATGACTGATGCTTGTGCGGACTCTCCGGTAATAGGATATTCACCAATAGTAAATTCATAATTCACATGGTATTGAAGAATCTTTGAAAGGGTTTCTCCTGAATCTATGTTGTATGCTTTTACAGAAGTGTTTCCAATATTTGTAAAGAATGCATTTGCAGGAAACAGTCCATTTTCAGCCAACCACTCATCCGCAAGTACACGGCACTCACCTGGAGTAGTTTCACCTACTCCCAGAGAAATATTCCAGAGTTTATCGTAGTTTGCAAAAAATATAGATCCATCTGTTGAATCAACCTCGAGATAGCTGTTACCCCAGTTTGCCACATAGATTCCTTCTACTTCCTCCGCTAATACATCATGAATACCAAAGAGTGAGGATGTCAGACTTTGTACATAGGTCTCATTCACCTCAGGAATTATCATCTCGTAAATTGGCATTTCAGTCTCCGACAAAATGAAGTTAAGCAATTCACAAGTCACGGCGTTTGATGGTGTTACAGCTTCATCAGTAGATGAAACTACCAGCAATAATATCACTATTAGTAGAATTGCATCCCTTCTCAAATATTCAATCTCCCATGGTTGTCACGCGAAATCATCCTTTCGTGAGGAAAGGATGTTTGTACAACAATAACGCAGCATAAAAATCTCCCCTTAATCTCTAATCTCTATACTTAATCTCTAAGATGGTGTAGACTCAAGAAGAATAGGTTTCACTATCGAAGTCCAAATCTCATATCCAAGTTCAGTCATGTGAATCCCATCCCACTTGAATAATTCAGGTCGGGGAGTACCATCTGCGCCAAGCATAGGTGGAACAATATCGATGTAATTTATGAGTTCATTAGAATTGCAGAATTCTTCAACAAGAGAATTAGCTCTCTTCATTTCATCCCAGAGATTCTTTCGTCTCTTGGGAGGCTTGATCGATATGAAGTAGATTGGAATTTCAGGCAAGTGTCCATGAACCTTTTCACAATATTCACGGAAGTTATTCTTCACTTCTTCTGGAGTTTTCTTCGTTGTATAGAATAAACCTGAGAGATCATTCTCACCAGCATAGAAGACAATTGATTTTGGCTTATATGGAAGTACAATACGGTCTACATAGTAAATAGCATCAGAAATTCTAGAACCACCAAATCCTCGATTCATTACACTTAGAGGAGCCATATCCTCTTTCAGCGTATTCCAGTATCGAATACTTGAGCTGCCGGTGAAAAGAATTGCACCTTCAGTTGGTGGGTTCTCAATATCCTGCTTTTCATATTTTTTAATTTCACCTTCCCAGATAGTCGGATCTTCACTGTTTAGTTTTGCTCGAAATCTCAAAATGAAGATTAACACGAAAATGATAGCTACTCCTATTATTCCAACAGCAGCTGTTAGTAATGTGTCCATTTTTTCTTTTCTCCTTTGTGCTCTTTTCCATAATGGGATACAAGAAGGGGAATCTCCCCTTCCTGTCAATTTAGCAGCTATTGGTTATGTAGACATAATAACCAAAGCTTCCAGGTATTGGGTCTGTGCAGGTATATCCAAATCCATAGGCGTGATCGTTTATAGGATCATCAAGTTGAGGGGCTAACGGATTGCTGGACTTTGACCCATAGAATACTGCGCCTAGACGGTCAGAACCCTCAGTTTCCATAGTAGCTCTGAACCATGCGCTCACAATAGTCATTCCCAAATCAGTCATATAGGTAGCAAATTTGGTTCCTCTTGTTGCAGAGTTTTGACTAGTTGTCCCAAAGGAGCAAATCTGGTGTATGCCTTGGAGTGCTGGTGCCCAACGTTCAAAGACGTTGTCGCCGTTCTCATTTACCCAAGCTAATGGACTACATGCATCGAACACAATGCTATCGAGGTCTCCATCACCCAATCGCATATGCAGAAAACTAAGCCAATGGTCGTCATGATTAGAGGTGAAGCTCACACAGTCGGGGCCACCGTGATCTTGGTAGTAGACAAAGTCCACTGCATCAATCCAATCTGTGTCAGTTCCACTATGGGTTGAATCTTTAAAGTCCTCTTCCCAAGCTGAATATTCCCCCCAATTGAATTCGCGATTAAACCCACCAGTGGTCCCCATCTTGTTATACCAACCTTCGATATTCGTTTCAGTGTTCCAAAGCGGATGACCTGCAGACATCCCTACCCACTCAATACCTATCTCCTTGACTCCATCATCATAAGCTCCTGAGGGTGCACTGGGTGAGAATGTATTAGTTGCACCTACATCGTTACCAGCAGAAGCAATCGGGAACATCAAGAAGGCTGAGAATATCATCAGAAAGATGAACAGTATTGGGGTAATCCTACGATGTCGCAAGACAAACAATCCAATACCTATGAAAGCTACAAGTCCTACCGCACCTATGATAACAGTTGGGTTTGGATTGAAATCAACTGATTCGATGGTGACCGCGATGCAATCACTAGTGCCTCTGTTCTCTGCGTCGCGTACACGTACTGAGATTGCATGAGGAATTGGAATTCCACTCTTCGTCAGTTCTGAAAGAGTTTGTGTGGAGAATGATTTGGATGTGCTCAAGACGCCATCGAAGTCAGATCCCCACTCGTATGTGTAGGGTGGAGTTCCAAGTTGCACTGTACAATCGAAATAGATTGTAGCTCCAGGCATCATAGAAATATCGCTTGAAGGAGTAGTAATTTCCACCTTTGGTTTGAAAAATGTAGAATCAAGAATCAAGATAGAGCTAATCTTGATACCAGTTTCATCAGTGGATTCGAGAAGCTCGATTTCATAAACTGGAAAGAGGAAGTCATTTTCATCTTCTTCAGTTGTGTAAACTAAGCGATGACTCACTACATCCTCTGGAGAAATTCCATTTGCTTCCAAGATAGATTCATACTCGATAAGTTCGTACATAGCATAAGGCTCTGCTTTTGGTTCTCTATACTTCCAATCAAATCCAACAGTATCACCCCCCTCACCAATCATTACAGTAATCTGTGCAACGTCCCCTGCAATCGGATATTCCCCGACCATAAATTCGTAATTAATATTATACTGAAGAATTTTAGAATTGAATCGATCTGCATCAATATTGTAAGCAGTAGCATTAGTCGAGCCAATACTTGCAAAGCGAGCTTCGTCTCGAAGTAGTCCTTTTTCTGAGAGCCAATTTTCTACAGAACGGTTGCAGACAGCAGGAGTGGGTATTTCTGCGCCTAACGAAATATTCCAGAGCTTGCTGTAGTCAGCATACCATATCGATCCATCTTTCTTGTCAATCTCGAATGATTCGGAACCCCGGGTCACATAGAAAATTCCTTCGCTCTCTTCAGCCACAATATCACGAATATCAAAAAGAGAATATGCAAGAGATTGCGCATACGACTGGTTAACATCAGGTGTGATCAGTTCATAAATTGGCATCTCAGTCTGAGAGAGCACATAGTTGGGACTGTCAACCCTAATGGTTATGTTGTTGTCAGGAACATCCGTAGGAATTCCTGCCAAAATGAAAATTATCAGCGCAAGTAAGACTACATTCCGATTCATCTATCAAACACCCCTTGGTGGTTTCTAATCAAGTATTCCGAACTAGAGGAATACTTACCGTAGATATTCGCACTAAAAAATCAGTCGAATCATCTTTTGTCACCATTTATACGTTCTCAGAATATGGATAGAACCATGGAGAAGGAGATAGGCTCTGAAAATTATTCTACACAAATCTGGATGATTCGTTTAGTCATCATAATTCCAATGCTTGTAGCTATATTCTATGCAGTATCGATTCTAAGCCAACCCCATCTAATTACAACCCTAGTGCAAGTTTACGTTCTATTTGCAG
>CAZMBV010000006.1:0-32353 GCA_964564335.1 uncultured archaeon | reverse complement strand
TCTCAGTTGAAACCTGTTCTAGACTCATATTACATCGTCTAGTTCTTAAACTTACTACACAATTAATGTAGCGGTCTGATGCTTACCTTCTCTCAGGGGCAGGTGGGACTGCGAATCCTTGAACAATTCATGTGCCAGTTTCACCATTGAGTGCTCGAGTGATGTTTGGTGGATCTGTTATAATCGCCATCTCACCACCGTTTTTGATGAACTCGATACATGCTTCTATCTTGGGCAACATGCTTCCTGGAGTGAAATGTCCCTCGTCACAATATCGCTTTGCTTGAATGTGATCCATCTTTTCTATGGGTTCTTCATTATCCTTTCCATAGTTTAGGTATACTTTCTCAACGGCTGTGGAAATGATAAGTGCATCTGCTTTCAATCCGGTTGCTAGTAGACTTGATGCTCTGTCCTTGTCAATGACTGCTGCTACACCCTTTAGGTATCCGTTCTCATCTTTGACGACTGGTATCCCACCACCACCAACAGCATAGACAACGATTCCACTTTCAATTAGGGCTTTGATTGCTGGAAGTTCAACAATTTCTATTGGTATTGGTGAAGCAACTACTCGTCGCCAACCCCTACCTGAATCTTCCTTCACAATCCATCCTTCTTCATCAACTTTCTTCTTAGCACCCTTTTCATCCATAAATGAACCAATGGGCTTTGCTGGATCTTCAAAAGCTGGGTCGTCTTTGGAAACTCTCACTTGCGTAACAACTGCTGCTACATTCTTGTCCATATTGCGATGGTGAAATTCATTATACATCGCTCGTTCAATCATATATCCAATAGCACCTTGCGTATCTGCACCACAATAATCCAATGGAACGGGATGGAGTTCCTTTTCTGCTAACTCTGACCTTCTCAAAATGAATCCGACTTGTGGCCCATTACCGGATGTGATGACGACATCCCAACCTTGTTGGATCATATCAGCTATATGCTTACAGGTTTCAGCTGTTGCTGCATATTGGTCTGGGACTGTCTTGTGATCTTTATCTTTGATGAGGCTGTTTCCTCCGATTGCTACAATTGCCTTCTTAACCATGATAATCATCTCTACTTGAGGAATCTGTAAAAACTCATAACTTCCTCTTAAACGAATGGGTGTGATATTTTGATTGAACGCAATTAATATTTATCTTTCACGAAGCCATTCATCGAGGTATGCAGTTTCTAATTCATCTGCTCCATCAATGCCTTTTCCAGTCATAGCATCGACTAGGGTCTTGGTTCTGACAAGTATCTTTGGATTTTTCGTCAATAGCTCCTTGACAAATTCTAGGGTAGTACTCATGATATCTTCTTGCTTGACCAATCTATCTGCAAGTCCGATGCTCATAGCTTCTTCTGCAGAAACCTTGCGACCTGTCAATAGAATATCTTTACTTCGTGATGGCCCCACTAAATGATATAGGTTGGACGCTGCGCCTGCACCGGGAAAGATTGACAAATCGACTTCAGGAAGACGAAATACTGCATTCTCTGAGAAGATCCGAAAATCGCAAGCAAGGGAAATCATGGCACCAAAACCAATTGCATACCCATTGACAGCTGCGACTGTTACACAAGACCGATTCTGTCTAATTGTGCGCATTGTGCGTTCAAGCAGTTTGAAGAAATCTTTTACTTCTTGCCCTTCTAGGCTCGTTACCATTTCCATATCGAATCCTGCGGAGAATGATTTCTCGCCTTCGCCTGTGAAAATGATTGCTCGAATACTTGGATTGTTTGAGATAGATGATACTTTTTCGCTAAAGGATTCTAACATATCCTTGGTGACAGAATTGAGTTTCTCTGGTCGTGAGATTTTCATAATTGCATAGGAATCTTCAATCGTGGCAATGATTTCTCCGTTCACTAGTTATCACCTTTGGACATTTATCTAAGGAGTGTAACAATCGGATAAAACCTTCGCTACTATTTATCACATGCACTGCAATTGTCCTTGACATGCGCAGAGAACTGTCGATGGATATCGCACATTGCACCATCATCACGCATTATTTTGATTAACCTATTAATCTCAGAAGTCATAGCCTCGAACATATCCTCATTTGCTCCTTTTGTTTCATATTGCTTGATCATAGCGTCTGCTGATTTATCGAGTTCTTGTCGGAATTTCTCAGGAATGACTACTTGATCTCCGCGAGATCTACGGCCTTTCTTCTTTAATAGATACTGAGTAATTGCTGGTTCTGTCACTCCGAGCATCTTAGCAATCTCTTTTTGCGTAATTTTGTGATCTCTCTTCTTACCATCCTCACCAACTCTGGGAACGGATTTTGTTTTCATGATTTTTGCTAATTCACGTCTGATTGCTGGAAGGACGTACCATACCTCAACTTCTTGAGGCATCATCCATGTTCTTCTCTTTATTTGCTTCTTTTCAACCCCTGACATCAGTTTCCCTCGTCGGTATTCAATAACAATAGTGAATATTATTCAACTTATTTACCTAATAAGATTGCTGGCGCTGGCATCATTATTAAGTTACAATAAGCTTGAGGAAGCCTGTGTTACTGATGGAAATAGAAAGTTTACACTCAGTTGCTTGTACAATTTCAAACGCTGATTATATGATTGTATTAACTGGTGCTGGTGTTTCAAAGGAGTCTAACGTTCCTACATTTCGAGGTGAAGATGGTCTGTGGCGTAATTACAATGCTATGGACTTAGCAACTCCTGATGCATTCAGACGAAATCCTACTCTTGTTTGGGAATGGTACACATGGCGTCAAGGGCTCATCGCTGAATGCGAACCCAACCCAGCTCATTTCACATTGGCTAGTTGGGAGAAACGAGGATTGCTCAAGGCGTTAATCACTCAGAATGTTGATGGTCTTCATATCCGTGCAGGTTCTACCAATGTCTATGAAGTTCATGGAGATATTTGGGCACTGAAATGTACTTCATGTGAGTATAAAGGAAGATTAGCATCTCCAGCTGTTGGAATACCAACCTGTCCTGAATGTTCTGATAATCTGCGACCAGATGTCGTTTGGTTTGGCGAGAGCTTGGATCGAGATACAATATCCAAGGTATACAATGAATTGGAACAAGCTGATGTGTGTTTAGTGATTGGTACATCTGCATTGGTTCAACCAGCAGCAACCTTCCCACTTACTGTGAAACAGAGAGGCGGTCAATTGATAGAGCTGAATGTTGAAAGAACACCTCTCAGCTCTGCTGTCGATTTTCACGTATCTGGGAAAGCGGGAGAGATTCTACCAATACTAGATTCACTACTTAACCAGCCGTAACTAACGCTTTGAATCGAGTCTCACAAGTTCTGCTTTTCTTCTTGCTTCACGGGCTTCTCTTGGTCTATTCAATCTATCAAAGGCAGTAGCCATTCGTAGTAGCATTGAATGTGTGAGACCTGCAAGGTTTAGAAGCTTCAAGTACAAGCTCAGTGCATGTTTTCTATTCCCTTGTCTTTCCATGCACATTGCTAGATAGAATAATGCATTCTTGTGATTCGGAAATATTCTCAAAACCCTAAGCAGACTTCTCCCTGATGTTTCAATTTGGCCAAGGTGAAATTCAGAGAGACCTAGAGCCATCCAGAAATCTGCATTATTCTGGTCAATCTTAATTGCATTCTTGATTGGTTGTATTGCCTCGCTCCATTTGTTCAGCTTCTGATAGCAGTAACCTAATTGATACCATGCTGCTGAATTTGATGGCATTATATCGGTTGCATTCTTCAATGCAGCAAGTGCTTCATCATACTTATAGCGCTTAATCCTTAGACTGCTGAGACTTAGCCATGCATCTCCATTACTTGGATTAACTGTCAATCCTTTGACCAACGCTTCTTCTGCTTTTTTAACATCTCCACGTTTCAGAAGATCCTCAGCTGCTGCAAACAACATTTCTGGACTTTCCACTTGCGGTGGAATAATTTCAGATTCCTTCTTCTCTGAAATGTCATACATTTTTTCTGGTATGTCAGATTTCTTTGTGGGTTGATATTCTCTCATAGATTTCAATTCGTATTCTTGTTCATCTTC
Source organism: uncultured archaeon (assembly GCA_964564335.1). Classification (GTDB taxonomy): domain Archaea; phylum Asgardarchaeota; class Thorarchaeia; order Thorarchaeales; family Thorarchaeaceae; genus SMTZ1-45. The sequence goes on along the minus strand of CAZMBV010000006.1, from coordinate 28,328 downwards.
TCGGTCCTCAGGTTTTTGAAACCGTTTTCCAGCTGATTCGTACTTCTTCTTCTCGGTCAGCTCAAGTTCCCTTGTAGGAGTATATTCCTTCGATGATTTCGTTAGTGACTGCGATTCTTCCTTATCATCAAGCGTTTCTTGCGATGAAGAAATCTCATCTAGCATTTGTTCGCTAGCTGTTCCCAGTGTCAAAAGAAGATTACCCCATTCTGTTGTAGCAGTCGCCTCAATTACAACCCTTCGTGGATCTTTCCAGCTTGATCCTCGAATAATCCCATTAGCAAAAAGGATTGACCTCATTTTTGGCCATGTCATCTTCAATCCTTTGCATTGTGCTATTGCTTTCTTTCCAGCTTGCTCAGCATCTGTTTCTCTCCCTTGTGCAAGTAAAATAGCACTCAAAATTGCCCACGCAATTGGATTGTTGTCTCTTTTACTTAGAGACCTTCTAATAGTAATCTCAGCTTCTTTTTGTTTTCCGTGGGAAGCTAGATAGCACGCTACCTTAAGCAGTTCCTCAGGTGAGTCATTTTCCAGTATTAATTTATCCGACTTGTTTTGAGAACCTGCACTCCGCTCCTGTGCCACTTGTCACACCATTCCTCATTTCTCTTATGTACGCGAGGCTTAATTAGACTTCCAGTTTTTGATAGGTAACAAATAAATGGGAGATAACGAGGATAATCAACGAGGTTGAGTTCAGTGAAGGTACTTGTTACTGGAGCGACTGGGTTTCTTGGTGCAAAAACTATTGACCTGATTGTAAAGGAAGGTCATGAAGCTATAGCTATGGTACGGTCCACAAGCAACAGAGAAGGACTTCCAAAGAACATTAAAGTTCGCGAGGCTGACTTGTTTGATCAAGAAAGCCTTGAGAAAGCAGTTCAGGGTGTCGATGCGGTAATCCACTTTGCTGCATATTTTAATTTCTACCCCAGTGATGAAGAACTCATGTTCAAGGTAAATGTTGAGGGAACAAAAAACCTGATGAACGCCTGTGTAGGAACAACTGTTCAACGCTTTATTTATTGCTCCTCAACGGAAACAATGGGCCCAATCAGATTTCCTCCTGGAACTGAGGACACTGAGCTGAAACCTGATTATAGTTATGGTGAAAGCAAGGTTTTAGCAGAACGTGCAATTCGGGAAATCTCCAAGGATACTGATTTAGGACACATTATTATTCGACCCACAGGAGTGATGGGTGAAGGTGATCTCTACGTTATGTATGAGGTTGCAGAACAACTTTACGAAGGGAAAGTATTTGCTCTACCATCTGATCTTAGTGCCGAGTTCATGTATACTTATGTTGATGATGTTGTAGCTGGATTTGTGGCAGCTTTAACACCAATGTCTGCATTAAATAACACCTTCATCCTTTGTCCTGATGAATCAATGAGCTGGGAAGAATTCGTTGATGTAATGACAACTCGACTTGGTGTCAAACCTCCCAAGTTGCGAGTCCCTCGTATTTTTGCCAAATTTGGCATGATGCTTCTTAGTCCCTTCAAGAACAGAAAGAAGAATTCATTCTTCTGGCACGGTAAGTCTGTTGACATGATGTATGCGACTCGAGTCTATTCAAATGAAAAGGCAAAACGTATTCTGCATTGGACTCCCAAGGTAACAATGGTCGAGGGTTTTCAAAGAGCAGTTGATTGGTATTTTGAAAACGGTTTTCTGAAAAAGAAGGAATAAACAATGGACCCAATTATTGGATTTTTTCTGATCATATTACCAATTATATTGGCGTTTGTGCTTTTAGTATATCTGCGAAAAGCTGCAGATATTACTGGAGTCATTGTTTGGTTTGTGACAATCGTAATTGCGATATTAGCTTTTCAAACGGACATAATTATCGCATTTACAGCCAGTCTTGCTGGGATTGTGAAATCATTTCCAATATCACTCATGGTTGCAACTTCTATTCTCATGATGACTTTTATGCAGGAAACTGGAGCCCTTCAGCGGCTAATTGTTTTCTTCAAAACTCTCGGGGGTGGGAGCAAACCTATGCAAATTCTGATGATCAGTTTTGGCTTAGGTCTCTTCCTTGTTGGAATTGGCGCAACACCGGTATCGATGTTACCCCCAGTAATGCTAGCACTTGGTTTCAATCCGATGGTTGCAGTTGCTCTTCCCTCAATTGGCTATGATCCTCTTACAACATTTGCTCTTCTTGGAGTCCCAGTTGTTGTCTTCCGTGGAGAATACAACGCATGGACGGGTCTCGATATCACACTACCTCAAGCAGGTTCAGTATTTGCATGGTTCATGCCCGTCGTGAGTCTCGGGATAGCAATCTCAATGTTATGGATTGCTGGAGGAAGAAAACTACTAACTAGTCGTGATGGTCTAATCATTGCATCGATATGTGGTCTTACTGCAGGGATTATGGCAATAATCTGTAACGTAATATTTCCTCTAACTACCTTAACCAATGTGTTTGCAGGTGCTGCAGTCTTACTGGTTCTATTTATCTTCAACAAATTGCAAAACAAGCCAATCATCGATAGAAGCATACTCGATGAGAAGGACCTTGAAATCGAGGAAAGTATCAGTCTTAAACGAGCGAGTATTCCTTGGGTTGTGTTGGTAATTCTTAGCCTTGCAACTAATTTGATTCCTCCAGTATTCGACTTCTTATTCAGAGACCTCGCCTTTCCGGTAGCTCTAGGCGGTTATTATAATGCGAATCCTATCCCTACAAGATTTCTCTGGCAAGCTTACACACTGATGCTGATTGCTACCATTATTTCAATGCCTTTCTTGAAGACTAACAAAGATGTATTGCGAAGAACATTCTCTGGGTTCAAGAAGCGAGCCCCTCGACCAGTATTAGCTGCAGCAATCTTCTTTGCTATGGCTGAAGTTATGAATTTCAGCGGATGGATTATTGATGGATCTGGAACTTGGCTTAATCCCACAGATCTTGTGAACGGTCTCGACCCTACGAATAATATGATATTTCTACTTGCAGGATTGACACTAGGAATTGGAATATTCTATCCAATCTTAGCACCTTTCATGGGTCTCTTAGCTGGTTTCATCTCCGGGTCTGAAACCTCTGCTATAGCAATGTTCACGAACTATCATATTGAAGCTAGTACTGCCATAGGAGCTAATTCGATGGTTGTAGCTGCATCAAATGGAATTGGTGGAGGACTCGCTAGTGTGCTGAGTCCTGCTAAGATACAGAATGCTGCGGCAGTAATCGATAAGATTGGCATTGAGGGACAAGTAATTCGTTATGGCTTAGTTGTTGCACTTCTCATGACCTGGGCAACTGCAGTAATGACAATGCTTCAAGCCTTTGCATTGTCTCCGATGATTCTCGTAATTGTTGGAGTCATGATTGCGATACCTGTTGTAATCGGCCTAATACTGTACTTCAAAGGAAGCGAAGCTGATACGCAATTATAACTCATCAATCTTTGCGGCAACGATGAAGTCATTATCAAATAGACCATTGATTGCATGAGTCCAAGCAGTGATAGTCACTTCATTCCAATGGATGAAAATATCAGGGTGATGGTCCTCTTGCTCTGCAATCTCTGCGACTTTGTTCACGAACTCCATTGACTCATTGAAATCTTTGAACATGTATGTCTTGGTTATCTTATCCACAGAATTTTGTACTTTCTTCCAACCTGGGATTACATCAAGCATGATCTTTACTTTGTGAGCTTCCAAAGGAGGAATTCCTCCCCTGCAAGGAACACAAGTTAAGGATGCGAGTTCTTTTCTTGTCGGTTTTGACACTTCAATTCACACAATGCCTTGCGCATTCATCAAGATAACTATAGCTAAGTAGGCATTTGCCCAATCGACGACTTCAGGTAGTTTCGACAATATTAAATGGTATCAGCTATATCTTACTGCTTGAGTGGCTGCAAACGACCGCTCGTTCATAGCAATTTGTAAACCGAAGTGCCAACCCAATGTCAGAGTCCAATCTTACCTACTGGAGAGGTACAAGTTTCTACATTAATCCAACGTCTCGTTGTACAAACAATTGTCTCTTTTGCGTTAGGAATTTTTCAGATGGGGTATTTGGGTTCAATCTACAACTAGATGAAGATCCGACTCCTGAAGATCTTAGTTTTGAAATTGAGAAGACTTGGAATGATCAGTTCGATGATATTGCAATAGTCGGATTTGGAGAACCTACAATCAACATTGAAGGAACCCTTGCTGCCATCAGGAAAATCAAAAGTCTGACTACTGTAGAAGTCCGTATGAACACTAATGGTCAAGCACTTTTGATTCATCCAGAGAGAGATATCCACATAGAACTTGCTGAAGCAGGTCTTGATAGAATCCAGATTTCTCTTAATGCTCCTGATCCTGATACGTATCTTCGACTTTGTCAACCCAGCTTTGGGAGAATGACATTTGACTCTATTCTTGAATTTGCTGAAAAATGCAAACCCCTAATGCGAGTAGAACTTTCTGCTGTTAGCATTCCTGGTGTGGATATGGATGCATGCAGAAGCATTGCTGACCGATTGGGAGTCGAATTTCGAGAACGAATCTTCAAAGGACCCGAGGGAGCATTAGAAGGAATATTACGTACGCTATCCACCTGATTATCCACGGCTCTATTAGTGAACAACTATATCTACATGATAGCGTATGTTTTTTTTATGGCGCTCAAGAAAATCATTGATGGAATTTACGTTAGTGATGATGGTTCTAATGGTGGAAATCATGGAGCAATTATTCTTGATGATGAAGTAGTCATGATAGATTCTGGAATGATCCACCCGAAGAGTGCTGAAACCCGAAAGTTCCTCGAATCGGAAACCGGATTACAAATCCGAAAACTTGTCTTTACACATTCACATAGCGACCATGTATTTGGAGCTCAAGCCTTCGAGCCCATAGAGATGTTTGCCTCCGAGCCAATGATGAATAGATGTAGGGAGAACCTGAAAGGGGATTGGGAGTTCACTTCTTTAGTAAAGAGATATTCAGAGATGAAGGACCAACGTCCCGAATTATGGAATGCTGTGCAGACATTATCCCTTAGACTTCCTGATACTATTTTTCAAGAACAAATTAGAATCGGCAAGAATGATGAACTCAGTATACGGTTGACTGGTGGACACACTTCCGGTTCTTCAATTATCATTGTCCCTCAGTACAATACTGTGTTTGTTGGCGACCTCATTTTCAATGGTCAATTCCCGTATGGAGGAGACCCTACTTGTGATCCTGATAGATGGATACTAGCACTTGAGGAGATTCATGCTCTCGAACTTGAAATCATTGTTCCTGGACATGGACTAACATGCGGACAAAACGAACTAGCAGAATATATTGAAGCTCTATCAGATTTGCGAGAGAATGTAAAGAACGCTTTGAAAACTGGGTTAAGTGTTAATTCCTTTATTGCAGAAGATATGGTTCCAGAATCTATTACTTCAGGATTCGAAAGATTCGGAGAAGTTACTCTAAATCACTGGTTCAGCTTCTTCAGTTAAGGGATGATTATGAAGCTGTGGGAATCTGTTTCTATTGGAAACATGAAGTTAGACAATCGTCTGGTCATGCTTGCAACTCATTTGGGCTATTGTGGTGAAGATGGAATTGTGACTGACAAACTTGTAAAATTCTACGAAGAGCGAGCACGATATCTACCTGGATTGATTGTAGTTGGAGGATGTTACACCGAGCACCTTGGTATGAGCGGTCCAACAATGATTGGTATATCTCGTGATGACCATATAGAGGGTCTTAAAAAGTTGGGTGATAGTATCCATGCTTTCAACGTTCCAGCTGCAGTACAGCTTTATCATGCTGGTCGATATGCTCATTCACTTGTTCTTGGGCAACAAGCTGTTTCTGCTTCAGCGACAAAATGTCGACTTACTAGAGAAACCTCACGTGAACTTTCAATTGATGAGATTCAAGAAACCATCAGTAACTTTAGTATTGCAGCTAATAGAGCAAAAAAAGCTGGCTTTGATGCAGTTGAGATAATTGGGTCTGCTGGCTACATCATCAATCAATTTCTTGCTAAGGTAACCAATCAACGAACAGATGAGTATGGCGGCGATTTTGAAGCACGTTCGAGATTTGTACTTGAGCTAGTCACAGAAGTGAGGAATGCAGTTGGTTCAAAGTTCCCAATTCTTTACCGAATGAGTGGTGAGGACTTCGTGCCTGATGGATTGACATTGGCTGATAACCAAAAGCTTGCTCCGAAACTTGTTGATGCTGGTGTTGATTGCTTGAATGTCACTGGAGGATGGCACGAAACCCGTATTCCTCAGATCACAATGGATGTTCCTCGTGGTCACTATGCCTACCTTGCGGAAGGAATTGCTGAGGTGGTTGATGTTCCAGTTGTGGCTTGTAACAGAATAAACAGTGTGACTATTGCAGAACACATCCTCAAAAGAGGAAAAGCCCAACTCATTGGGATGTCACGAGGGTTCCTTGCTGACCCGCAGCTGCCACAGAAAGCACGAGAGGGAAATCAGTCTCTGACTAGACCTTGTATTGGTTGCAATCAGGGCTGCTTAGACCGTGTCTTCATGATTGAACCTGTGACATGCGCAATCAATCCTATTGTTGGTTATGAGGGGACAATGTCAATAGGTCCTCCTAGTTCTGGAAAGATAGCTGTTGTTGGGGGTGGTCCTGCAGGGATGGAGGTCTCTCGAATCTTGGCAATGAGAGGTTTCAAAATAACTCTGTTCGAAGAACAGATTCGTCTGGGAGGTCTTCTCAATCTAGCCGCAAAGATACCTGGGCGTGGTGAATTTGCTGCATATGTAAGTTATATGGTTCGCGAGCTCAAGAATCTCAATGTCGATATCCGACTCAATACTCTGGTTTCATCAAGTACGATTGTAGCTGAGGATTTTGATTGTACAATTTGTGCCACTGGAACTGTAGCAGGTGCTCCTCCAATTGATGGTGTAGAAATGTCGCATGTTACCAGTGCATATGATGCCATCAATTTTGAACTCGATGATTTGGGAAACGTCGTTGTTATAGGTGGTGGAGCTTTGGGTTGCTACGCCGCATTGTATCTCTCTTCTAATGCCGATTCAATTCAGATAGTTGAAGCAGATGAAGCTCTTGGAGTCGATCTTGGACGTACCACACGTTGGGTGATACTAAAAGCTCTGAAAGAGAAGGATATAACAACTCACTTGAATATGGAAGTTATTCAAATTGATAGCAAGAAAGTCATAGTACTTCAAGATGATAAATTTCATCATATCACAGCTCAGACAATTATTCTAGCAACACGACCTCAGCCAAGAGATCGTTTAGTAAAGCAATTGGAGAAAAAAGATCTGAAGTTTGAAAAGGTAGGTTCTGTCAGGAGACCTATGGATTTATTGGACACAATCCAGAATGCGTTTGAATTTTCCAGCACCTTTGAGTTATGATATTTAATAGTAAAATAGTACAACTCTGCCTGAGCGGGAACCCTTAAAATGATACAGATTGAGATTTCGAATATACTTGAAACTTCGGAGACCAGATACTAGTGGCTTTTGATGATGAACCGACGAGCGTTATTACATATCCAACGTTTGCTGAGTTAAATGAGATCCTTGCTGGAAAGTTCGATATCAAGATGAGTGTTCTTGAATACGGAATGCCAACATTCGTCGCTCAGTGGGCAGAGGGTGTTATTCCAAGCAATCATGAACAAGAGGAAGTCTTCGAGGATATTAAAAAAGCAACAGAATCGCTAAAAGTGTGGCCACTTGTGAGATGGCGAAATGAGAAAGAAGGCGAATACATCATCAGGTTTATTCCCAAACAGCAATCTAAGCCTAGCAACAATAGAATCAATTATGTGCTTTTCATAACCACACTTGCAAGTATCGCATTAGCAGGGTTCCTTCAAGCAACGAGTCCAATCTTTCTGGACCTATTTTATCCGACAGGTTATACTATCTGGGATATAGCATTCACAACTATCATTTTCATTGCAGCTCTCATGGGGATTATTTTCACGCATGAAATGGGTCACTACAAAATGAGTCAACGGTTGGAAATTGAAGCATCGTTACCGTATTTCCTTCCAGGTCTACCTCAGATTGGTGGGACATTCGGTGCATTCATCTCGCAGAAGAGTCCCCCAGTTAATCGAAGAGACCTCATCGACATGGGTCTCGCTGGTCCTTTGGCAGGATTTGCAGTCACTCTTGTAGTTCTCGTTATTGGATTCGTCATGTCAGTACCCGTCACTTCGACACAAATGGACGCGATTAATGCAGCGTATCCTGGACAAACTGGCTCCTTTCCAGTTCCCTATCTCTTTACTTTGATGGAATACTTGTTCGCGGGTTTCATTCCAGTCGGTGGAACTATCTACATTCATCCAGTAGCTTTTGCAGCCTGGGTTGGAATGCTAGTAACATCTCTCAATCTTTTCCCCGTCGCACAACTCGATGGTGGACACGCATTAAGAGCAATTGTCAGCCCTCAGAGGCATAAGCAGATTGGCTGGGCTGCAATTCTGATAATGCTCCTTACAGGATTCTACATGATGGCAATTCTAATTCTTGTATTGTCTTCAGGTGGTGCACATCCTGGACCGCTTAATGATACGATCAAGGTTTCTAATGGACGAATTGTATTGTTCCTGATATCCATGGTGATACTCGTTCTATGCATTCCGCCTCTCTGGCAGATTATCGGTCTATTTTAGTTGGATAACCATCTAAAAGATTAAGCTCTGAGAGAATTCTCAGACTTGCGCAGCGATTAGGTTCTAAGATGGTGAGAAAGGAACAAATTCAAGAAATAAAACGTCTAAGCTATGTCTATGACGAGGATAAGAAAGCAACTGTGGAACTCTATGCAGCAGCCAGTAATAATGAAATCGTGATGACTCAGAAGAGCATCAAAACAAAATCCAAAGATAAAGTAAAAGGAAAGACTGAGAGTAAAGGGAAGACGAAATCTGCTGCCAAGAAGAATATCGATTCAAAAAAAAACCACAAAGAAGAAACCCAAGAAGAAGTAACTCAAGTTTCATACTTTTCAAGAGCCTGTCGAATAGATTCTCTCACAAATGCAGGGAATGATTTCCACGACTCCTTGACGTCTAGCTTTTCATATCGATCCTGGAGCGCTTTCGGTACTCTAACCATGGTATCTGTCATAATGCCATTCAACCTTCTTATAGCCAGTTAAAATAGTATAGACAAGTATATAACAGTTCGTATACAGTAAGTATACAGTGGTAGACATGTCTGTTGTAAATGACTCAGTTTGGATAACCCATGTGGAAATGAAAAATCAATTCACAATCCCACTTAAGAAACGTGGCCTTCTTCGAACTGTTAAGAATCTTAATAGCCCAACTATAAGAAGTTCGTTTTCGAAGGGATGTCATAATTGTAATCATCATCTCAGCAAGTTCTACTACTGGAAACAAAGTCCCTGTGATAATTGTTCTCGATCCCCTATGTACCATTTCCGCATTACGAGGGTAGAAGTTCCTGATAACTGGCGAGCTAGAATGCCTAGACCTGAATCACGGAAAAATATCCTTCAGTCGTGAAGACTATCAAAGGGGACTACATGTTCGCCTAGATATCACTCGTCCCCCCGGCGTTTGTGATTTAGAACTTCGTTCAACTACTCACTGAACGAAGGGAGTCCCCGAGATTATGGAATTCCCTCCTCCACTCTCGGGGATTCCAACCTCCATTTTTCTTATCAAATCTCATTTATTCTAATTTCTCTATTTGAACTATTCGTGAAAAAGAAGTAGAGGTTCTCAAGGATTGCTATCCCGAGAACCAGTAAATTATTACCAGTCGTCGTCTGCGTCGTCATGTTCGATTTGACCCCAGTCTTCACCCTCTGGGATTCTCATGACGCCGAGTTCAAGTAGACGATCCATTACTTTCAGTGCCGCCTCATCAATTTGAGGTTCAAATTTCGCACCAGTGATTACGAGCTTGCCTGATCCGAACAGAAGTATGACGACCTTGGGGTCTCTCATTCTGTAGATTAAACCTGGGAACTGTTCTGGTTCATAGAGTGTGTTCTCAAGCTTCATAGCTGCAAGTTCAAGGTTTAACTCAGCGCCTAGACTGGCGCTGGCAACAATATTTTGGACAATAATTTCAGGCTTGCCGGTTATCTCGATACCAGCTTCTTTGATGTTTTTGACAATCTTGTGAACTGCACGCTTTGCTTCTTTCTCGCTCTTTGCACCGGTACAGACCATTTTCCCACTGTTGAATATCAGTGTTGCAGTCTTGGGTTTTTTCAAACGGTACACAAGACCGGGGAACTGCTCTGGATCGAATTCTACATTAGGCATAGTGGCTGCAATCTCATCTAGGTCAAGTCGTTGATTTAAAACAACTGACGCGACAACATTCTCAATCTTTGTTTTTGGCTCTGGACGTACCATCTGCTCTTGCTCCTGCTCTCTACTATAAATTCTAGTCCTTATATAGTATATAAGGGATAAAAGAACATCCTATTTCTATATAAATCGCCTTTTAAATGTGAGCAATCATGAAGGTAAATTCGTACCTAACAATCACAATCTTTGCCTTTTACAATAATGACTTTCACCTTAACATCTTCAGCGATATCACCAAACGCCTGAAGGAAATATCTTGAGGATTCTGCTAATCCTTTCTCTCCCTCGAGTGTAAGATGGTAGACTATCTGCCTTCCCACTTTCTCACCTTCAATGAGACCGCCTTTCTTCAATTCCTTCAATGCAGGATAAATTGTTCCGGGGGTAGGTTTTGTCCCTCTCCTCAGAGCTATCTTCTCAGCTATTTGCTGACCATTCATCTCCTCTTTATCAAGTTCCCAGAGGATCTGAAATGTAAGAAGTCCTCTCATATCACAACAGTCTGGTGGACAACATGGTGCAGCTTCGGTCTTCTTACTCATACCTTTCTATTGGATGTCCGATACATTTAAATGTATATATAGGATGTCCAATAATAATCAATATTGGACACCCAATATAGTTGGTGATTGAATGACTGATGATAAACGAACTGAAGAAAAACATCTTCGAAATCACTCCAAGTGTGGTTTAGACTTACCAATCCAATCACAAAGGTGTAATGATGACTCTCTTAGAACTAATCTTATGAAAATGGTGATTGTATGACTGATAAAAAAAGAACTAGTGAAATAGAAACTCGTGAAACTAAAGAAGTAGCAAGTTGTTGTGATAGGCAAACTCCAACATCTTCAAGCTGCTGTCCTCCAAAAGCTACGAAAGTTGCTGGAACGAACACGTCTGAAATATAAAAGCAAAAATGGTGATTATATGACAGAGATGAAAAAAGTTAGTGAAATGGTACCTGATGAAATCAAAGATGCAGTACGGAAAGCTTACTCAAAAGTGGCTGAAGGGAGAGGTGAACGTGATATTGCTACTGGCTGCTGTGATGAGCCGACTCAAGCCCGATCCAGCTGTTGTGGTCCTGTTCCAGAAGCTAAGGTCACAAGACTGAATCTTGCTGATGCACTTGGCTATGACACAGAAGGTATGCCTACCTCTGCAACTGAATCCTTTGCTGGGTGTGGAAATCCTGTAGCCCTTGCCAGTCTGAAAGAAGGCGAAGTAGTTCTGGATCTCGGAAGTGGAGCTGGACTCGATATGTTTGTTGCAAGTAAGAAAGTGGGTACTACTGGACAAGTGATTGGAGTTGATATGACTCCTGCTATGATTGAGAAAGCCAAGAAAAATGCTCAGGAGCTTGGAATCACTAATGTCGATTTTCGCTTTGGTGATATCGAGGACATGCCCGTCGATGACAATTCAGTTGATGTTGTAATCAGTAATTGTGTCATCAACTTAGCTCCTGACAAAGGAAAGGTTTTCCAAGAAGTTTATCGAGTTCTGAAACCTGGCGGTCGTGTAATGGTCTCCGACATAGTACTCTCCAAACCATTACCCAAAGAAGTCCGCGATGAAGTAGTTACATACACAGGATGCATTGGTGGCGCAATCCTCGATGAGGAGTATTTGCAGCATATGCGAAATGCAGGATTCAAGGATGCTAAGATTACTAGCAAGGCTGGTGAAAGCATTTACGAAGCCTATAGTGCCTATATTGCAGGAACAAAATCTGAGTGATATGGTGATTACTCATGGTGACCGAAGTTAAGATCGAAATTGGAATGGGTCATGTAAACATTCCAGTGAGTGTCAATGGTCATGGTCCCTTCTCTTTCGTTCTTGATACGGGGGCCTCACTTACGACTGTTGGAAAAAGACTAGCAGATGATTTAAGTATCCAAACTCGAGAAGGACCCCGAACTGAGGCTCGCGGAGTTGGCGGTGGCATTCCAGTGCAGTATGCTGATGTTGAAATCGATATAGGAACACTTGGATTTGAAAAAGACGAAGTCTATGTGTTGGATTTTGATGCTATATTCCGCGGTCTTGGTTCTCGAGATGGGGCATTGGGATACACCACTCTAAGACAATGTACTATTTCACTCAGTTATACCGATGAACGTCTTATACTGAGCAAAGGAGCATCGCACAGAAACCTCGATTGGATCCTATACGATTACCTATACGACTCTCACCTCATAGGACTCCCTGTTCTCATCAATGGTAATGGCCCATACAATTTTGCACTTGATACTGGTGCAGGTGGTACTGTGATGTCTCCTGAATTAGCAAAGAAACTGGATATTGATGTTCAAGCAATGGATGGCATTGCTCGTGGATTAGGTGGCGATGTTCAACTTCAGATGGCTAAAATCGATAGTCTATCAGTAGGCGATTCGGAGGTTACCAATAGTCAGGTCGTAATTCTTGATTCGAGTAAAGTATCGCCAAAGGGAAAGCTGATTGACAATGGAATCATTGGATATGATTTTCTGAAGAATTTTGAAACGGTCATAGATTATCCTAGTAAACAGATTTCCTTTATCGATGAACGAAAATCGTAGATGTCGGAAGACAAATAGGTGATATTGCAGTACATCTGAATAGCTGCGTGGCACAAATGTCAAGCGAAGAAGAACATTACTCCGGATATGATGGTACGATCATGTTGCTCCGAGTTTGGAAGCCAGAAGGTACTCCACGAGCAGTTGTTATTGGCTTGCATGGACTTGGGTCGCATAGTGGTCTACAGGAATTTGTTGCAAAGCAATTTGCTTCAAAAGGGTTCATCTTTTATGCACCTGATCTTCGAGGATTTGGAACATTTCCGGGACGGAAAGGTCATGTTGATAGTTACGATGAGTATGATGAAGACATCAAACAGCTTGTGGAACAAATACAGGAAGGTCATCCCGATGCGAAGATTTTCCTGTTTGGCCATTCACTCGGTGCAGTCCATGCTGCTCGCTATGTCATGAAATATCCAAATGCTCCTATCGCAGGCCTCATTACTCCTTGTCCTGCTGTATCTGAGCGACTAAAAGTCAGTGCTGCAACGAGGGCAATGGGAGCTGCAATGTCAAAATTGAATGTTAAGATGTATATTGATAATGGACTTAATTTCGATTTGATAGCACAGAATCAAGAAGTCGTAAAGCTGAACAGAGAGGATCCTCTGAGATTTGATAAAGCAACACCACGGTATGCAATGGAGGGTCTTGCTGCAGCTAAAGATACAGCTGAAAATGCATATAGAATAAAACTTCCAATCTTTATCCAACAAGGTGGTGATGATGAGATTACCATACCTGAAAAGAATAAGGAATACTTCGATAGAATTGGATCAGAAGATAAGACTTGGAAACTATATCCTGGCCTTTGGCATCAACCATTTGAAGATGAAGGCGGCGAGCAGTTTTTGGCAGATATCTTTTCGTGGATAGAAGTTCGGTTGTAATTATCTTACAAATCATCTAATCTCTATCATAAGGACTACTCTAATGAAAAATAATAAGAGGCTCGGAGAAGAAATTTAACCCAAGTGGATTTTATGCCATTGATAAAAGATGAATGGTTACTACCTCTCGGTGGGATATTCTTAGCAATTGCTATACTTGTTGAGAGATTCCTCTTGGTTGATGTACCGATACTAGATTTTCTAATCGGTGTATTTACTGGAATGTCTTTAATACTCAATCTGGTTGGATTAATAAAGATGAGTAGAAAAGCTGCCTCTTAGAATAGCATTTTTTGAAGGTTCATGTTTCTTGGTGCACCATTAGGACTAGGGTAATCCTTTTATGCTGAGTCCGATTTCGACGCCGCCAAGCATTAGATGGCTTTGGATTTGCCGTCTATAGCCCTATCGAGAGTGACTTTGAATGAGCAGATCACACAGAGCATTTGCAACAATCTTCCTAATGATATTCCTTGCAAGTGCAATACTTCCAGTAGCTTTCAATAGCCAACCAGTTACGACTGTATCAATGGTTGATGTACCACATGCTCCTGCTGCGACAAACTATGTTGTTAGTGTGCGTGTGTTTAACAACCTGCAAGCTTTCAATGATGATGATTTTGAGTTTACAGTATTGAATGGTTCCACCCCACTTGCTGGTGCTTGGGTTCGCCTATTCAATGCCTCTACTATGACGCTACTACACAATGATTACACTGATGGGAATGGAAAAGTTTGGTTCTACAATCTAGCACAAGGAACCTATCAATGGAATGTATCTGATTCATCCGATCCTCTTACTCCCGATAAAACAGGTCAAATAGTATCTAATGGCCCTGAAGCAAATGTCCATATTCTCTTTGGAAATGTGGATAGTGATAACGATTATGACGATCTGAATGCAACAATCACAGATATTGAAGGCAATCCTGCAAATAACCTCAACTTTTCAATTCATTTCAGTGGTAATGACTCGATATGGGCACAAACAGTGGTTGTTGACGGTAACGCTGATTTCGATGATATTCCTGATGGTGATTATATCTGGAAGCTCCAAGTCATGAATGACCCGTTCTATGCAGGTTATCTGCTTGACTGGGGAACTATCGAGGCCAATAGTACTCAGAAACTTGTTCATCAAATTATAGGTCCACTGGCGGGAGACCCTGATTATTTCGATGTAGAGATCTTCACATACTATGAAACAAGCTATGAACCAATTGCTGGGGCTATAGTCAACATGACCTACATGAATGGTTCTGCCTACGCTATTAAGACCACACCAGCTAATGGCACAGTACTCTTTCTTGATCTTCCTATTGAGTTCATGAACTGGACTGTTACCTATCTTGGGTTGCCAATTGGTCTAGGGGACTACTATTTCAATTTTTCATCGCCAAGTAGTGATATTCGTGCTCCAATAGTAACAGGACCTGGTAATCAAGATGTTCTGCTTGGAGCTGAAAATGTCACAATTACGTGGCATCTCCAAGACGCCTTTCCGTCATCAATTAAGGTCTATATCGATGGTACACTCAATGCAACAGTTACTTGGAGTAACACAACTTACGATTATGTCTTCAATGTGAGTGCAGCGTTTGGTGAGCTAATCATTGGAGAATACAAGGTCAAACTGATTGCTTACGATCAAAATCTCAACAGCGCGGAAGATATTATCACTCTCAGAATCTATGAAAATATCTCTCCAGTTATTGAAGGACCTGCTGATTTTGCATTTTATTTCACTGAACCGGGGCATACTATTTCATGGAATGTCACTGATGACTATGTGAATAAGTTCACTGTAATGGACAATGATGAAGTCTACTCATCAGGAGACATTAATCCTGACGAACCTATTATAACTGTGAGTCTAAACGATCTCATGATAGGTGAGCATAATTTCACGCTACACGTAAACGATACTAGCGGCAATACTGCAGAAGATACTGTCGTCGTAACTGTAAAAGCCGATGATATTGCGCCTGTAATTGTGTTCACACCAGATGAAGTCTACTACAGCCAAGGCGATCTAAATGTTATTAGAAATTGGACTGCAACAGATGAATTCATGGATCACTATACAATCACTATTGATGATGAAGAAATAGTACATGCAAATTGGGAAACAGAAAATATTGAGTTTGATTTTTCAGGATTGAAAGCCGGCACCTATGAAGTCACCTTAACTGTATTTGATTTAGGAGGTAATTCCGCTCAATCAACAGTAACGGTTGTCGTCAGTCAAGCACCAATCATGAAATACATAACAGCGATAGGCATCGGTTCAATCGCGTTAATTGCAATCATTGCTATCGTCTGGTTTGTGAGATATCGATAAACAGCTGGCGGCCTTCTTAGGCCGCTATCCTTTTATCTAATCGCCAAGTGGAACGTATATGTTAGCCATATCTTGGTCTAACAAGAATTTGTGGTGATTATAGTGAGCTATATACACGTAAAGGACATTCTTGAAGGTGGATTAGATGGAAAGAAAGTCCACCTCAGAGGCTGGGTCCATCGGATTCGAAAACAGAAGAAGATGGTCTTTGTTCTCCTGAGAGACCCTTCAGGTGTTGTCCAAACAATAATCAAGAAGGATGCTGTCGGTGAAGAAGAATATGCTGACGCAGAGAAGATGCTAATAGAGTCCCTCGTGACTATGGTTGGTACTGTAAAGGCTGACAATAGAGCAGAGGGTGGTTACGAAGTGCAGGTAGAAGAATTCAGTGTATTGCACTTTGCAGAAGAGTTTCCAATCACAGAGCACCAGAGCATCGAATTCCTCAATGATAATCGCCACTTATGGATGCGTTCCAGAAAGCTCACCAATGTATTGAAAATAAGGGATGAAGTGTTCAACGCTGCTCGTGAGTATCTTCGAGGGAAAGGGTTCTATGAAACAACTTCACCCATGTTTGTTTCGACTATGGGTGAGGAAGGTGCTGAACTCTTTGAAGTTGATTACTTCGGAAAGAAGGTGTACCTAACTCAAACTAGTCAGATGCATCTGGAACCTCAGTTATATGCCATGGAAAAGGTGTTCATCCTTGCGCCATCATTTCGTGCGGAAAAGTCTAGAACTCGAAAACATCTTACTGAGTTCTGGCACCTTGAGGTCGAAGAAGCATGGTGTGACCATGAGTGCAATCTAAAACGCCAGGAGGAGCTTGTAAGCTATATGTGTAATGCAGTTGCAAAGAACCGGGCTGCAGAGCTTGCAGAATTAGGTGTAGATCCAAAAAGATTGCTCGCTGTGAATCCTCCATTTGATCGCATGACTTACTCAGAGGCAATTGAAACCTGTCAGAAAGGTGATCTCGATATTAAATGGGGCGATGATATTCGCAGTGAGGCTGAAGAATTCCTTACCAAAGACAGCGATAAATTTCTATTTGTCGAGGACTATCCGAAGGAAATCAAGTCATTCTATATGAAAGACAATCCTGAGGATCCGCGGACCTACAAGAACGATGACCTTCTTGGTCCTAGAGGCTTTGGAGAAATCATCGGTGGTAGCGAAAGAGAAACCGATGCTCAACTCATCATTGATAATCTGAACAGAATCGGTGATGACCCGGAGAAATACAAGTGGTACATCGATATTCGAAGATACGGAAGTGTGCAACACTCTGGTTTCGGGGTTGGAATGGATCGATTGATTACTTGGATGCTTGAATTGGAGCACATTCGTGACTGCATTCCATTCCCAAGAACTGTCAGTCGAATCTTTCCATAGGTCTGAGGAATCCACTAAAAAAATAGTGTATCTCCACTTTGAGAGATACACTTCTTTTTTCTTTGTTCCTAGAATTAGCGATTTGTTACGAATAAATACACGTAGAGGATTACGAAGAAACCATGAAGGCCAGCTAACGCTACAGCCATTATACCAACCAGAGCCATGAGATAGGCGTAAACTTCTACAGCAGTCATTAAACCAAATGCCAGTGTAAAGAATATGAATACTGATTGGCGAAAGTTTGAATGTTCTTCATCACGTATCAGAAGTGCCATCACAGATGCAGCTAGCACCCATGCTCCTGTATGCTGAGCCAAGACTGGCGCAACTGGTAGATAGGTAGCCTCTAACAAACCGATAATAAATTCTGGCAATAGTAGAAGACTAATTCCAAAGAAAAGACCCACTATAGCTGTAAATAAGAAGACTAATTTTGCTTGCATTTCAATCTCCTAAAAATGAATGGACATACACCTTTGATATAAATTATACTATCCAATGAATATTTGAGTGAATTCACTAAGGATAGCTGATATTCCATGTTGGACGGAAATCGTGTATCATTCCTAGGAGCTCATTGTAGCTAGTTGTGGACATGTAAAGTGTAGGGTCTCGTGCATTATTATCCTGATAAACACCGAAGTGAATGTGAGCCCATTCACCAGCTTTTAAGAAATTTGCAATTATGTCACCTTTGGTAACCCAAGTTCCAACCTCAAAATTGAACATTGCTACTTGTTGAGCTTGATCTAGTGTTGAATTTGTCCATGGTTCGAAACCATAATTCAAAGTTACTGATTCATTGAATCTAATGTCAACACTGATTATATATCGGTGGGCACCTCCCGGACCCCAATCGACCAAATCAATTTTTGTAACAATTCCTGGAGCTGCTGCCTTAATATCAGAGTTATTGAAGAAGAGAAAATCAATACCATTGTGGATGGCACCCCACGGGCAATTATCAGATTCACTATATCCCTCATTGAATTCTACGATGTCTGATCTGTTCGAATAAATGACTCCCATGTCATCAAGTACACTGGAATCATATCTTCCTTCAGAATCAAAGAGATTTTGATTGATGGATTCCGACTGTAAAAGAAATCCCGCGATTCCTATTCCTGAAATAATGAATAACAAAATTGCAACAACAGATTTCCTCATAGACTAACTACCTATATTCACTCAGAAAAGTGTTGTTAGAGTATTTTGAATAATTCTTATGGGTAACTGATTTCCCAGGTCGGATGGAAATCGTGAATCATTGCTAAGAGTTCATTATAATCCGCAGCTGACATATAGAGCGTTGGATCACGTGCAATATCATTTTGGTACACTCCGAAGTGAATGTGAGCTCCATCGTTTACTCTAAGGAATTTCCCAATCACATCCCCCTTTGCGACCCATGAACCAACTTCAAAATCAAACATTGTAACTTGTTGAGCTTGGTCTTCTGTCGAATTCGTTATCGGTTCAAATCCGTATGTCAGTCTAACGGTAGAATTGAATCTGATAGACACACTAACAGTATACCGTTGCCAGGATTCAACCCCCCAGTCTCGTAGCTCAATGCTTTCAACT
Source organism: uncultured archaeon (assembly GCA_964564335.1). Lineage (GTDB taxonomy): Archaea > Asgardarchaeota > Thorarchaeia > Thorarchaeales > Thorarchaeaceae > SMTZ1-45. The sequence continues at coordinate 9,179 of CAZMBV010000006.1, read as the reverse complement.
AGACCTGGTGCCGCTGCAATCACATCCGAGTCATTGTGATAGAAATAATCAATCCCATTGTGTATGAAACCCCAGGGGCAACTTACGGACTCACTATAGCCCTCATTGAATGATTCAATGTCGGATCTATTCGAATAGATAACTCCCATGTCATCAAGAGTACTTGGATCGTATCGGCCTTCAGTATCAAAGGAGAAACTGTTGAAGAACCCTCTCTGATAAAGAAATCCTGCAATTCCTATTCCAGAAATAATTAGTAGTACAAGTATGATGGCTGACTTTCTCATAGGTTTTCATTTTGAGCACCATTACAAAAGTGTTGTTAGAAAATATTTCTTTTCTTTCTCCAATCGAAGACCTGATTAACTTTCACGATAGAATTAGATTGAAATTCCGATGAAGAAAATTGAGATTCAATTAGATAGTGAAACTTTCAATCCTGGTGAAAGTGTAGAAGGTCATGTAATTATAACATGTGACAATGATTTTCAATGCGAACGAATTCATATCTCACTCAAGGGAACCGAACTTGCAAGAGTGGTAATTCATGCAGGCAAAGTCACGATTGTTCATGAGGAAAAACGTGAACATATTGAACGTCACATAGAATTAGGCGAAAATCTAGTGATACCAATGGGTGAATCTCGATATGATTTTTCATTTATACTTCCCTCTGATATTCCCGGAAGTTACGTTGGTTCCTACGGGTCGATAAAATTTACTCTGTATGCTAAAGCTGAGATTTCATGGGCTCGTGATTTGAAATCTGATGTTGATCTATTTGTACCGTTTAAACTGGGATTGCAGACAGAACCTATCTCTAATCCCAAATCCGGAACTATTATGATAGACGGAAAACCCCTCTTGAAAATTCATATTGATGAAGATCATGTTGGCCTTGGAAACCCAACAACATTCCGGTTTTCTGTCGATAGAGCAGCTAAGATTAGAGGTGTTCGCGCAGAGATAATTAGAGAAGAACATGTTGCACCGAAAGGGCACAAGATGGATACTAAGCGAACGCTTGAAGAGGAATATTTTTCCGACGAGGGGATAACACGAGAATCATGGATAGAATCCTCACTCCAAACAAATTCCAGGTGGACTCCGACTTTTACATCTGATCTTATAGAATGTCGTTATTTATTTAAAATAACTCTAGATATTCCGCGACGTCTAGACTCAGCAATTGAAATTCCAATAACCATGGTTCAATCTGAGATTCATAAGTCCAGCTTTGATTTCTAAACATGACAATTAGAGATGAAGCTACTCCGAATGCTGAATGTCGTTTGCAATGTTTGATTGAAGTCCTCTGCGTGTAACTACGTAAGTTGCAAGCAGTGAAAAAATGATTGCAATTGACAATATTCCCACTACTAATAAGATAGGTATGGAAATTAATAGAGGCAGACCTTCCCAGGCAACAGAAGTAGACAACCCAAGATAGGTCAAGGGAACTCTCAGAATTAAGTATGTCAGGAGGGTTCCAACAAAACTTCCAACCAGTGCACCTAAAATAATTCCAATCGTAGAATCAATTAGAACTACTTTAACAATTGATGGAGGTTGTGTTCCAAGAGCTCTTAGTAGTGAGAAATGTTTTCTCATACTCCGAACCTTCATTGTTGCTACAAGGATTACTCCTGCAGTGAGATAAAGGACTGAAAAAAGAACATTTAAAGTGTAAGCACCATAGATTGCCTGACCAGCTCGTGATTCCAACACTGCATCTATTTCAGTAAAAGGCGAACGAATTTCTGAAAAACTCCATGGCGCGATTTTTCCAATATCCGCCATAACACGAGAGTAATTCGCATTTTCAGCAATATCAATATAGAATTTATTGACATAGGAAACATTCAGTGCTCGATGGATGTTATCTATATCTACCATTACGAATATTTCATCAATATCTTCTCCAGGAAGATAAGTATCCGCATAGTATCCTTGGAATCCGTAACTACCTCGAGAGAATCCATCCGGTCGAGAAGCCAGTACATCGCTGATTGTACAATTCATAGTGTATTTCTCTTCAGGGCCAAGAAATTCAATCGAAATCTCGTCTGATTGTATTGGATAGGAATTTCCAAATGAGTCTGAACTATAACTAATGATTGGTTTGAAATTGGTCAAAGCTCTGTCATTAGAATCCTCAAGCGAATTAATTGATATCGTTGGATCATTAAAATATGTGAAGTAGGGTCGTAAAAATGCTGACTCTGCCCATTCTGAAGGTTGTATCCCATATACTGTTCTGGTACCATTGAATGGATACAACATTCCATTGTAATCCTGCTGGAATGTAATTCTCTCTGAAACCTTAATCATACCGCTGGCGTGTAGGACTCCATCAACCTGAAGTATATCATCAATCAAGTCTAGCGTGACATTTTCTAATCCTGGTTTTACATCAACGACCACATCCGCACCAATATCAAACATAAAGAGCTCTTTCATATGGGCATTACCAGTGGTTGCTGCCAAAGCAGAGAACATTCCTGCGGTGAATACAAGTGAGATAAATACCACTGCAATACCTTCACTTCTACTAAACGCAATTGCAGTCTTTCCCATGACCTTAGAACTAGCAATAAGTGAAGGTTTCTTTATTCGAAGAAGTATTGCTGCTTTGAATCTTGCAGAAGGTCTAGCTAATAGGAATGTTAGACTAATCGTGAATACTGCCAATAACATTACGATTGTCATTCCAAGGAATGCAGATCCGAGAGAGAGATCCGCAAAAGATTCTAATCCATCTATTAATGGAATAAGTAAAACTCCTGAAACTCCAACTAGCGCAACTTGGTAAACAGGATTGCTCATATTTTCGCTCCCTACAGACCCACTTCTTTCAATGACACTGTGTGCATCAGCAGGGGACATCAGAAAGGCTCGAAGAGCTGAAGGGATTGAAACAAATAATCCAGCTAAGAATGAGAATAGAAAGATGAAGATGATTGAGGATGGAAGAAGCATAATCGAGAAATTACTCATCTGGGTTAAATTGAAAGCCATCAACTCTTGAACCCCACCAGCAAGGTATGCTGAAAGAATACCTGTTAGTATTGCACCAATACTCCCAATTACACCTGTGAGTATTGACATACTCAATATCCATCGAGTAGCCTGAGGTCCATTTGCTCCCCGTGTTTTTAGAGTCCCGACATTTCTTCTCTGCTGATCTGCTTCCAGATTTGAGTTGTAATAAATGAGCATTACTCCCATTATAATTGATGGAATAGAGAATGCAAGCGCGATTATTCTCATCCCTGTTGCCCAGGTAGAATATTCGTAAAAAACACTAATAAGCTTGAAGTCGACTACTGAAGCATCAGGTAGTATTCTCTGTTCGAGTTGTTTCTCGATGTTTCTCAATGAGCTTACTATACTCGAAGGTTCTCCCAAGACCAATTCTCTCATATCAAATGATACCCAAATTCGATCGATTATACTATTATCACCTGTAATTTCAAGACCAGAAAATTGCGTTTTGAGGGCATTCCGGCTTGTCATCACATAGAAATACGAAAAGGGTTCTGTATCATAGGCTAGTTTTCTGACATAGAGATTTGATTGGAATGTTCCTGCAATAATGAATGATCTGTTCAATCTCCCGTCATCAGTTGGTACCGAAATAGTGAAATTGTTTCCTATCTCTAATTCTTCATCAATCAATCTGTTCCTCTGAATATAGCAATTGGACTCATTCAATGGCATATTTCCATCTAACATAGTGACACTCTTCGGAAACGTATCCATGAACGAATCCTCAATCCCTAGAATCACACTTCGTTTATATTCTGGAATCAATTCTTCATTATCATTGATATTTACAATAGATACACATTCAGCCCCTGAAACATAGTTTTGTTCTAGTACAAGATCTCTATGGGATTCAACAGAAGTCAAATTTTGCTCGTAAAATGATTCATGAAAATTGACTTGCATATCAATGACAATTTCATCAGACATTTCTTCTAGAACTTCTGGACCTGCGCTGTCAAGATAAAGCAAGACTCCACCAATAACACCTGAGGACAGGGAAAACACAAGGAAAGCAACCAGTAATTCTGGTGCATTTGAAGAGATTCTGGATAATAAAAACATTAGAGTAACCCCTCCAAATTATTACTTTCTTGAAACATCACTCTTAGATTACCTGCGATATCTTCGATACTACTTCTCCAAGAGAGTAACATGATGAGAAATATTGATGCAATAACTATGCTACCTAAGTTAAGTAAGTAATTAAACCAATTAATCGATACAAACAGAGATATTGGAAATACGTACGACCAGACACTATATTCTATGAAACATACTCTCAACAGATTGGCTACATTCAATGAACCAAAGATAATAACAAGAATTAAGCTCAGAACTACTAATGTAAAGGATTCCGCGAATTTGATGCGAGTAATCTGATTCTTGGAAACTCCCATAGATTTCAATAATGCACGCTCGCCTCTTCCCTTGTATTGTTGACAAATTTGGAATGTCACAAAAGCCACAAAAACAGAGCAGAGCATTGAGATATTTAACATACTATCCAAAGATCTGTCTAGGGAATAATTCTCCTGGGATACGTAAGCGTCTAAATCTGCTGTACTCGAAGACCACCTTCCGAATGCAAGAATCTCCGTTCCAAATTCTGTTAACACACTTATTCCAATTGCAGTAGCATTCGCTCCATCCGATGTTTTTACACAGAGATATGCATTAACTGCTTCATTCAAATCAACTAGTGTACCTACATACTGACTGTTTAACCAGATTTTTCTTGCTCCGACTACAGAATCTGAAGACGGCTCTCCTGATGTGATTGGTCTGGGTATGAAATTCGTTACTCCTAATATATTGAATTCAACAGTACCAGACGTATCTCCAAAAGAAAAAACTCGAAGTGTATCTCCAGGGATAAGATTGTATTCGGATGCTATATCTGAAGTAAGAATTGCTCCCTCTGGATTAGTTGCTAGATCCTGTAGAAGAGGTGCCTGAGCGCTGTTGGCTAGTATATTACCGGTAGAATCGTACCCAACGTGACTATATTCCTGAGGGTTGATTGCAACATATTCAATGACTCCTGATGGTCCATCTGACAAAGATAGATGACCAATGGATAGTAAAGATGTATTGATTACATCTTGCTGATTTTCAACGGTCTGTGTGAAACTACTCCATTGGGAATATTCATCATTCTCAAGGTGGAAAGAGAGGTCACCACCTATAATATACCTTGAATGAGTCAACTGTGTTGCAGGTAAACTATTCGCAATTACATCATATGTAAGACTTGAAGAGAATGCTATAGTCACGATTAGAATCACTGGTATAACTATGCGTGCATTATTTGTAACGCCGCGAATACCCAGATGTGCAGGGATGCTTCCAATGATTCTTTTGAAAATTCTAGAAACAGGTCGAACTAGCAACTGAAGTATCTTTGTGAATATACTTGCTATTGCTATGAAGAGAGGTATTGTAGACAAGATTGCGAGTAATGATAACACTGGATTATTATTGAACAACGGACCTCCTATGTATAAGCTGACAAATAGGATGCTAACGAGAATAATAATTGAAATATCCCACCTGATTAGTCGAATACCTTTTGTTAATCGTGCGAGTTTTCCATATTCACCTTCTCTAACCGCAACTGTGCGAACAACCCTATTTGCAACATAACCAAAAATTGGTAATATACAGCCTGCGATTCCTAAAACCGCCAACGTATCATAGGTAAGAAGTATTGGTGTGTCGAAGATATTTGCAAAATTAAAATTGAGATACCCGTTTGTAGTCAAGGCAAGTTTGCTCATGATTAATCCAAGTATTATTCCAAATCCACAAGATAGAAAAGACATAATCCATAGTTCGCTCATGACAATACGGAGCAGCCGAACATTACTTGCCCCTCTAGATTTGAGATTTGTCAATTCTTCTTCACGCATAATTACGTTAAAGCGAGTTCCAAGAAATGAGAACATACCTGCAATGAGGATCAATAACTGAATTCTTGATAGTTGTCTTATTCTCTGTATTGTAACAAAGTCGATGTATGCTTGAATCTTTATCGCGAGATAATCATCAATATAGTATCTGTCATAAAATGATGCACTTGGATTAATATCAATAATAGCTGATTCGATCTCACGCAGATAAACGAGCCCTCCTTTGGGATCCACTGGAGTAATGATATCCCTATTAATATCAATGTAGACCTGTGTTTTTACCGTGTCTTGATTGAGAACATCTGATGTTACAATAGCAATTGCATCTGTCACCACGGATCTTAAAGGATCTTCAGAAACTTTGAAAAAACCCACAACGAAAACCGATCGTTTTTCTGAATTCAGGGTGTGTGAATAATTCATCATTCTCCCGATTGGAATCCCCCAGTAAATCGCATCAGATTCGGGTATTGCAATTTCTGATGAATTCTGCGGATATCTACCCACAGTTACCTCGAATTCAGTTGGAAATGATTCAATAAAATCTGCATCTAAGCTGTATGCCTGACCAACTAGTAGAAACATCGGATCCAGTGGATCTGTTGGCGACCCTTGGTAAATGACGTTCTTATCCATTCTGAGATATGCTTGGGCTGTTTCAGCTATATTTGCTCTTTTCACATGCGCAGTATCTTTAATCTCTTGAATGGCTGACCCTAAACCATCTCCTTGTACTCTCATCGCAACGGGACCAATATCATTGTATTCATCCCATTCATCAATTGATGATGAGTCAATGAAAATGAAAACCGATACTAGCATTGATGTTGCCATCAGGAAACAGAGAAGAGTAATTGTTCGTCTCTTCAAAACACTCAATCTTGAGATTCCTGATGGACGCAAATTCTAGTTCCAAGCCTCCTTGAATGACATTATTGAAAATTCCATAATAAAACCCTAACTACTCACGCGGATTGGTTTAACTGGTTTCTATCTTTTCAGATTCCTTTTTTTCGATTAATTCTCTTTGATGAATTCTCACCATCCGAATGGAATATAGAAGAAACACGAATCCAGCCACAGCACCAATTAGCCATAATTCACTTGACAGTGGATGACTAATCAACTTGGTTAGAATATAGATATTGATGCATGTAAAGAAGATTGCAAATGATATTAACGTGGAGTAGAATGACCAAGGCATCTTCTGTTTATTCATATTCATCACTGCCTTGGTGGCTATACTCCTAGATATAGGCTAATTGGTTTCTATTTCATCGTTATTGTTACCATTCTCGCCACTCGTATCTAATGGACTAATCAGTAAGCCTTCGGAAGTAGCTCTAAGAACAACTCTTTTACCAAGTCCCGCCAGGCGTCGAACAGTTTCTGGAATGACCATTCTGCCCTTAGCATCAATCTCTGTGATATCTCCATAGAGAATGTGCTTCTGACCCTCAATCAATCCATCTCGTATTCGTAACACTCGGTCAGCATACTCCGCAACTTTGGGATTATGAGTTACATTGATCACTGTGGTGCCAAATTCTTTGTTTGTCGACTTTAGAGCTTCCATCACAACCTCTGTAGTTTCTGAATCTAGCTCACCCGTTACTTCGTCTCCGAGAAGAAGCTCGGGATTGTTTGCTAATGCAACACAAATTGCCACTCGCTGGTTTTCACCGCCTGATAGCTGATTTGGCTTATGCTCCATCCTATGTCCTAATTCCAAGGTTTCTAAGAGCATCTTCGCACGTTCGTGAGATGGCGTTGATGGTGCTCCAGCTAACTTCATTGGCAAAATTACATTCTTCAATGCGCTTAAACCTGGAACTAAATTCCCAACCTGCCAGACAAAGCCGACCTTCTGTCTTCGGTAAAGCATCGACCTTCGATCATCAAGAGTGGTTACGCTATGTCCATCAAAGAATATTGCTCCTGCAGTCGGTTTATCCAATGCACCGAGCATTTTCAAAAGCGTAGATTTACCAGAGCCAGATGGCCCTATAATAGATAGGAACTCTCCAGAATTGACTTCAAAGTCAATTCCACGTAGCGCAATGACCTCTTTCTGGCCTCGTTTGTAGACCTTCATAAGATCACGTACAACTACCTTGTATTCCTCTGATAGTTCTTCAAGATTTTCAGACATGATGAATCACTCATTATATTGTATTTCTTCTGCGATGTTTAGTTTCAATGTTCGTACTAAGACGAAGTATGTTGCCATCAGTGAAGCTCCTACTGCAAGGCCGACTATGACTGATATTAATGGTAGGGGTATTGCGAGTTGCACAGGAAGTCTATTCCAAAGCCCAAGTGTTGACACTCCCATATGTAAGAGTGGGATATTCATCAATAGAAGAGCTAGAGTTATTCCTATTGTACCTCCTATTCCTGCGGAAATCAAAACTCCAATACTAGTTTCTGTTAGTGATGCAAGTATGATTGACCTGTTTGGTGCGCCTAATGCTCTAATCACTGAAAATTGTTTTCGTAATCCTCGGACTCTGACTATACTGACAATAATCATTCCTATGGTCAAATAAACCAGTGAAAAGAGAACATTCAATGTGTATGTTCCATAGATTGATTGCGTTGCTCTTGAATCAAGAACATTATCAATTGATGTATATGGCGATTCAATATCATTGAAACTGTAAGGTGCAATAGCAATGATATCTTGCATAGCCTGTGTGTAGTTTGTTCCTGGTTCAAGATCAATATAGAACTTAGTGACTCGTGTGTTGTTCATACTCAAATGAACAAAATCAATATCCGCGACAAGAAAATCACGGGCATCTGGTTCTCCTGGAACAAATGTCTGCCCAGTAGATTGGTCACTGACTCTTGAAGTCATCAAATCAACAATTGTACATTCAGTTACATTTCTTGATGCTTCAGAAACTATCTGTAGATTTAACGAATCAGAGTATTGCGGGTAACGACCACCAAGAGAGTCTACTGTATATGTGTAGATTGGTTTGAACGATGATATGATATTGATACCGTTGTCACTTGGTTGTGATAAAAGCGGGATGGATATCTGAGGTAAATTGTAGTAAGTAAAGTAATCCAACCAAAATGCAGACTGAATCCAGCTTTCAGGTTCAACACCGAATATAGTAATAGATCTGTTATAGTTCTGACCACTCCCATAATAGTATGCATTCCAGTACTGAACATAACCTGTGGTCCGGTACATAGGACTGACATGAGCTA
>CAZMBV010000005.1:0-35442 GCA_964564335.1 uncultured archaeon | reverse complement strand
TTCAGAAGAAGGTGTCACAGCTTTCTCATATTCAGACCAAGTGAATGATGGTCTGTCTGGTAGTTCTTCGGACTCCGGTTCAGAGTCTGTTTCGATTTCTTCATCCAGAACTTCTTCTGGTTCAGGTTCTGGTTCTATCATAGTAGGTGCTTCGGGAATAGATGTTTCATCAACAATCAAAGTAGTTGGCTCTACCAAATCAAAATCAGTAGAAAATTCGCGAGGAGGTCCTTCTATCGAGAGATCTTCCATTGATTCATCTTCTTTTCTCTCGACATTATCTAGTGATATCGTAGATTCATCTGGAACTTCAAATGGAATATCAGTGGCAGGTTCAACATGACCGATTGGTTCCACAAACGATGGGGTTGGTTCCGATTCTTCAAGTGCATCATCAATTTCTATGGACTCTCCTGAGATGATTTCTTCCTCCTCATCGTCATCATCCCTTTCATCTTCGAGTTCAACTGCATCTTCTACGGTGATTTTCTCCTCATCAGTTTCATCTTCAATAAAACTAAGTCCCAGCTTATCACTTAAGCAGGATTCACATCTTTTTGCAGCAGCGATAAGTCCATCATGAATGAAATCCTCCAAGCTTTTTGCGCGACCTGGATTTCTGTTTGCCCACTTGTGGAAACTATCAACCATTCGCAGTGCGTCTCTTACGCCCATCCAGTATTCATCAGTTCTACTATTATCATCTTCAGAGCTCACTGTTGACACCTATGTTGTGAGGTCGCTGGAATCGAGAAAAGGCTTGTGATTACGCAGGTGTTACATGCTACTTACTTTTCGTCGCTTTCTTCGCAGATTTCTTCTTAGGAACCTCTTTCTTTGTAGGTTTCTTCTTTGACGATTTTTTCTTAGGAGTCTCTGTCGTTATCTTTGTCTTTTTCTCGAGAATTTCTTCTATGACCTCATCAAAAATATGATGTATCTCGTTTTTCTTGAAGTCATCAAGAGGAAGACGGACTTCTACAACTCGCGTTGGAGTTCCGGTACCAAGATTCTCTCGGATTTCATTTCGATAGATAGTTTCAATCTCCGGGTCCGCATCCTTGCAGACAATTATCACTGCACTAGCACCTTTGTATGTCAAAGTAAGAAGTATATCAAGAGCAGCGTGTTTGGGACTCATGAAGACTGCACGAATCTCAGAGGTGTCGGTATCGAGTTCTGTGGATCCAATTCGAATTCCATCTACAGCAACTACGGGGTCATCAAAAGTCGAAAGTACTCCTTCAAGCAACTTATCATCTGGACCAACCACAGTTATCTTGAAAAGATACTTGCTTCGTTTCTTAGTGAGTGTCATCTTAGCAGGTGTAATTCTTGAAGCCCCCTAACTATATTCTCGCAATAGCGTGCATTCGAATAGCTAATGGCGAATACAACCAGCACCATTAGCAGATATAACTTGTGCCTATAGCTATTCTAAATCTTCAGACTGAAAATACAGTGCAAGTTCCATAAATTATTAAGGAGTCATATCGGGGGCAATTTTGGAGAAAAAAATGGCGACCGTAATTGAAGTATTCAAAGCGTTGGAACCAGTAATGGATCCCGAACATCCAGTTTCGATTACAGACCCTCAGATGTCAATCGTGACTCAGGATTATATCGAGGTTGAGGGAGATACAATCAAGGTTCAATTCAAACCCACAGTTCCATATTGTCCTATGGGAGGATTGATTGGAGTATTGATTCGTCACAGATTAGAAGCAGTTTACCCAGAGAACAATGTGAAAGTCTGCCTCATTCCTGGTTCACATTCTCTTGAATCCCAAGTCAACGATATGATCAGCGACGATGAGAAGTATAACCAGATTATTGAACAGATGAAGAGCCGCGGTATGATGTAGTATTGCATCGTTGAGGAATCATATTTGAAAACGTCTCAGAATTTCCTATTTGTGGGAATCCTAGTCATTATTGCTGGTATAATTCTCTTAGTGATTAGCAGTAGTAGTGGCATAGGAACTAGTACATTCTTTTTCTTTCCATTCTTCTTCATTGGAACAGCCGACGTTACTACTTTGATTCTCCTCATGACATTAGCATTTTTCATCTTTGTAATCATAATGCGGTCAGCAATAATATACTTCAGGCAAATAGAGTCCCGACACGATGAGGAGATTACAAAACAGTATATTCAAGTTGGAACCAAATGTATCTATTGTTCTAAACCTCTTCCAGTAGATGCAGAATATTGTTCAAGCTGTGGCAGACCAGTTAATCACGATACGACATTAGATCAATGAATAGTGGCACGGAGAGCCTAAGTAATGACCAAATCTAATATCCGTCCAATTCATTTGGATGATTTAGATAGAGTAATAGAGATAGAAAAAACTTGTTTTCCCAATCCATGGGACGCAAGTATTTTCTTTCAACTTGCATTAAACAGTGGTAGATTCCCTGTGGATGATAGTTCGGTGGTCATTATGGATGTCATGGGGAAAAAAGGTTCTGTTTATGGGTATGTTGTTTGGGAAGAGTATGAAGAAGATAGGCATGGACATATACTGAATCTTGCAGTCCATATAGAATGCAGAAGACAGGGAAGGGGGCAGAGATTATTGAGTCACTCCTTGTTATCTATGAAACTAGCTGGAATAGAAACTTGTGAACTTGAGGTCCGAGAGAGTAATCACTGGGCAAGACATCTTTATGAGATTGCAGGGATGATGGCAGTCGACCGAAGAGTTGGTTATTATGAATCGGAGGACGCCATCATCTATGCAATCACTCTTACGAAACCACTCTCCCGTTAACTAAGCGAGGCCCTAGGACATCATGATAGAGCTGAAGGTACGTTTTGTCCTCTGAAACAATAGCAATTAATGCTTCAGTGTCGGAAGCGCCTCCAACTAGAATTTCCTTATCATCTATTATTGATAATAACATCGGAGTCTTGGTCTGCCAAACTCGCCATCCATCCAATAATTCAAGATTTGCATCTTGGTCATCAAGTTCAGGAAGGATCAATACTCTACGTTTTGGTTTTTTGACCTTAGCAAGTTTCTTGAAGTCAATGCAAGAGGAGTTAGTCACAGATATAATAACAGAATCCTCGGCTCTTGTTGCCATATCGATAATATGAGCACATGCTTCATCATTACCAGATAGATACCATGTCCGATCACTTGGGCCAACAAGCATAGTATCACCAATCTCATGTATTGCAGAGAGAACGTCAATCGTTTCTTGGGTAGAATCAGTCACTCCGCTGATTGTTTCCTGAATTCTTACCATTAACGAATTCATCTGATCTCTCTGATCAGCAGACCAACGACGAAGTGTTCTATCACCTTGTTCGCTAAACGAGGCTAGAGCTTCATTTCGAACCTGTTTTAGCGTGGAGATTTTTTCATTACTTGTATTAGTAGCTTTGGTGACTGAATCAGTTATTTCAAGATTCTTAACAGTGTAGTTTGAACTAGCATTTTCAACAACTCGTGAAGATTCAGAACTCAGTTTGGTCTTCAGTTCTAAACCAATTGATTCAAACTTACGAGATGCATGTTGATTTGCCAAGTCCACGTTCTTTGTAACAATTTCAATCACTTCATCTCTTTTCTCAGTCATTTTATTTGCAGTAGTATCAACTAGAGATCTGAGTTCTTCTGTTGCCGCCTCAGCCGCCCTTACTGTTTCAGTGAAAGTCCCAGAGAGGCCTTCTACGATTTGGCCGTATTCATGAGCTGTCTTTTCTTTTACCTCATCCTCCATCTTCGAAAGCTCTTCTTCCAATTGTGTTGGAATATCAGTAAAGGCATCATTGCTCTTTGTCAGTGCAGTTGAAGCGCTATCACCAAAATCATTCAGTCTATCAGTCACAATAGACTCGATATTCTGGAATAGAGCAAGCGTAATTTCTTGGAATTGATCAACATATTCATCCCCGTGTTCTTGAATTTCTAAGGATGCCTCAGATGCAGCCTTTTGCAAACCTTTCTGCATGAGAATGAGTTCGTTTTTCAGTTTGTTTCCATGCGTATCAAGGGATGTTGCCATATTGGATTGAGTGGAGTCTACCCAAACTTGAGCTGCATCAAAAGCATTAGCTACCTCGGACCGACGTTTTTCAAGAGTGGCTAATACCTCCTCCTTTGCTGTACTTCGCTCTTTCATGCTACTGGTCTGATTTTCTGCCACAGATGCTTGGAACGCTTCTATACTTACAGCAGAATCTTTTACTCTCTTAGTGGCTAGCCGATTTATCTTCTTACTCGTATTTGCCAATGCACGTTGCTTGTGATCTTTCTGTTCTGAAATGAAACCGTCAGCTATTATCTTTGCTTCACTCGAACTTTTGTCAAGGGCAGCTTCTGTAGCTGCACGAATAGAGTCAAGTCGTTCAGAGATACTGTCACGGGCTCCATCAACTGTAGTACCGAACTCTTGCGACACCTGTTCCATGTTTTCAATGAATTGTTTAACAATTCCTGATTCGAGGTCGCGTAGATTTTGCTCGGTACTTTTCACTGCGTTTTCCAAATCACTAAGAGTCTTTGCCATACTTTCAGAAATCTCAGTCCTCTTATGTACAGAAAGCTCCTCGAGGACCTTCTTTGCAGTAGCAACAGAAGATGCCACCTCATCTATCTTGAGAGTTAGTTCAGTGGAGTATTCTTGTTGAACTTTCAAAGAATCCTCTTTGAGAGTCATCACTTCATTCTTAAGGGAAGTTTTGAAATCAGTGTGAGCTGATGAAATGATGTCACGAGCTTCAATGGTCTGACTTGAAAGAAGTCCATTGAATGTCACTTCAAGTCCTTGAACCATTGTCATAAACTGTGAAGTCATTTCCTCGATACGAGTATGAAATTCATTATGAATTCCTTGACTGTGCTGTTCAATACGTTCCATTTGCTCAGTTATAGATGATCCAATTTCCTTCTGGATTCTATCTGCTTGAGCATTAATAGTTGACACACTCTTGGTCATTCTTGTGTCTAATTTATCGCGTAGACCTTCGTAGAGCTCTTTCGATTCGCGTACTTGTTTCTCTGTTGTAGTTGTGAAGTTTGCAACTAGTTCGTCAAGTTCATCCCCTACGTTTCTTTCAAAATCATGAGTTGTTTTCTTGACAGAAGATATCATCGTATCGTTCTTTGTAGATGTTGAGTTAATCACTGATTGGAAAGCAGATTTCAAACGACTATTCATGGCAACAGAGATTGTATTCAGTTCAGATGTCTCAGTGTTTAAAATGGTTGATACATCTTCAGAGGCTCCGGCAATCTTTGTTTCAATATCTGAAACTGTGGATTTAACCCATTTATCCAAAACAGTATGAAGCTGCTGAGTTGTAGCAGCGCATGATGACATCTCACCATCATTCTGCTCATTCAGAAGCTCAAGAATCATTGTACGAGTATCTCCAAGGGTGGTTTCACATTCTGAACCGAGAGAAGTTGCAAGAGTCAAAAGAGAACTATATTCCTCGTTCAGTGATTCATTGACACGATTAATATGAGAGGTGAGTGAATTCTTGACGACTTCCAGATACTTGGAACCAGTATTAGAAACTTGATCAAGTTGGGAATTGATGGACTGGGATGCAACATCCATAAAACTCGAAACTTCCACCTGCCATTCATCTACAACGTCCCCTACAGATGACGTGATTTCCACAGCATTGTTAATTTTATTCTCAGCAAGTTCTCCATAGTCTTTTGATAACTCGCGTGATTGAGTGACGACATCTTTAAGGGATTCTTGGCCAGTAAGATATGCCCGTGCGAGTTCTCCATCGAGATTATTGAGGAACTGTGATATTTCATTAGATACACCATTCAATATTGCAAGACCTGTATCTGATGCTTTTGATGCCATAGAAGTCAATGTTCCAGAGAGAGTTCGTGCAAGACTCTGTATTGATTCCGTGGATTTCGATAATGCATCGGTAATGGCTTTCTTAGCAGTATCTACAAGACTCTTGGACCTAAGTTCAAATTCAGATACTGTGGTGATTGTATCCTTTCGTTCTAATTTCATCCATCTATCAAATTCTCTCACCAACTTCTTCAAATCTTTTTCCAGAGCCAACTGAGCTTTATCTATTTCTGTCTGAAGCTCACTCAACTTGATGCCAAGATTATCATCTAATATTGTATCAAGACCATTCATAGCTTCTTCAACCTCAGTTGAGAAACTTCTCATGGCACCTGTAGATGCTGAAGCTACCATACCTACCTGAATCTTAACAAGATCCAGAATCTGTTCTTCGTAGGAAGAAAGAGAGGCTCTTATTTTATTCTCAGCCACTGATTGAGATTCAATAACTTCATCAATAACATCATCAATTTCTTTCAGTCGAGAAGTGAATAATTCACCTGAATGACTAGATAACCCTTCAACAGCACCGATTGCTTCGGTCAATTGGCCGGTTAATCCTAGACTTGGAGGTACTGCCCTGTAAACAGGGACTATTCCATCAATCTCCTTGACCAAACCTTTTTCAACAAGCTTGCCAAGGTTTCTTTTTACCGCAGATAGCTTCTCTCCTGAAAGAAGAGACACACCGCCTGCGGTCATATTGCCTCCCAGAAAGATTGGCACGATTACTTTTACTTCAGCCTCTGTAAGGCCGAGGTTCTTCCTGAGAATTGGCACCGATTTAGCTATTACTTTGTCACTCATTTACGCATCCCACCGCGTATATTCGGTATTCGAACTGGTTAGTATCTATCTATGTTTTATTTTCCAAGTTTAGATGCAGATTCATACAGTTCTTGGAGGTGTTCCACTAGCAAGTAGGGAAGCCCATTGCTCTGGACTACCTCTACTTCCAAGTTGACCACATTATCTACCTCATCGGAACTTAATGATTCAAAGGCATTTACTACCTTGGTCCTTTGAAGACCTCGGATGCTAGCTGTATCTGCATCCTTCACTGTAATGGAAGCTACCCACCAATTGGTAGTAACATCTTTGACAGTAGTTGGAAGTTCATATACTTCTGAGAATAGTTTGCAATAGAGTTTGAAAACATCAAAACTGTCAATAGGGTCCATAGTTGGATTAACAGTCACAATACCACGATGAAAATCAAAACGGAATAGCAAATTATCTCCAGCAACAAGCATCAAATCACTTTCTTGTGCTTGAGAGAAGTTTGACCAGACCTTCTTGAATTTTGTAGTAAAATGTCTAATTGAACTTACACTCAACGTCTGAAGTAGATCCTTAATTGGAAGTCTCCTATTTGCGACAATTCTCCCCTTTCTCTCAAGAATGTAACGTCGAATCTGCTCAAGGTGCAAGCCATAGCAAAAAATAGGAAGATCTTCAGTTTCAACACCAATTTCGATCATGGTATTGAGGAAATTGCGGTCTTTACATGCAGGATTAGTAGCGCATCTTAACCGGTCATCTTGACAGGCAGTGCACTTCTTCTCATGCATCTGAATCAATTCTTTTGCAAGTTGTTTATCGGCAGTTTCATCCAGTAGATGAATTCTTTGTGAAAACTGATTATTGTGTTTCTTAAGTTCCATGACTACTACCGTCCAATATTGTTTGAGAGAATTGGAATTGCGGAGCTCCAATTGATTGTCTACTGATGATTTCACCAGAATAGACAAATCTGATTGCGCATTTGTGCAGGAACGAGATAAACCTATGCCAATCAGACTCTCTAGAATTCACAAAAATATGAGTTTCAATGTAAGAGATCAACAATTACCGGTCTAAGAGCTCTTGGCTATCTCTTTCAATTTACTTGCCCAAGATTTAATTTCCTTATTCAAGCTAGCAATATCATTTTCATTCAATGTTGCTGTTGGAGGATATGATTTCAATTCCCGTGCCTTTTTGCCAAATAGAAATAGAACAGGGGTATGAACCGTAATCATTGGAGTTAATTCATCACGAACTTCTTCAAGAGATTCAGCCATGGCTTTTGCTTCGGTCTGAGGATTGACGAGATCAAGTAGCTTGGACATGAGTGCATCGATTGTGGAAGGTAAGTTAGCCTTTGCATGTGGTGTTTTCTCCTTCGCAGGTTCATCCTTGGACTTCGTCTGTTTCCTGTCAGTTTCTTTTAACGAATCTCCACCCGAGGAGATTTCTGCAGCAAGTTTCTCTACAAGTTCTGCAGTTTCAGATAGCTTCTCAATTGACAGATTATATTTTCGTTCGATATCGTCGAGCTGTCGTACTATAATTCCAACTATTTCGTTTGTTTCTGTGAATTGGGAAGTAAGGTCTTCCACCTTTTCTTCAATTCCAGAAAGTCCAGCAATGTAGCCTTGAAGGTCATCAAGTTTCTTTCCAAGAACTTCGGTTTCAGGCATTGCAAGTAGAATATCATCAATCTTTTTTATTATGACCTCGGTTTCCTTTGAATCCTTGATGGATTGAATATCAGCTTGAACACCTTTCAGAGTTTCAGCGAGAGTATCAATCTTCTTTATACTAGCTTCTGATTCTTTCGAGGTTGCTAGACTGTCCAGTTTCTTTTCGAACTTCTTAATCTCATTAACCGACGAAACAATATCATCAAGTTTCGAAACAGGGGATATTGTGGACTGCACATCTTTCAACACAGTATCAATAGCATCTGTTTTCTTAACTATATCAGAAACTGAATCTAAAATTTCAATCTCCTTTCGGATACCTTCGAGTGTTTTAGCGAGACCATCTACTTTTTCGCCAATATCTTTGAATGCTTGGTTATCGTCTTTTGCAGCCATACTATCCCCAGCTACATCCGCATTGGTCTGCGTTGTGAATGTTCTTGTAATTAGCCTTTCGGGAGTGTAATATATTTCAGTATTACAGAGTAAATCATGTAATTAGTTATTCATGCATGTTTTGCTCTCACAATTTCCAATCCTACCTCTTCTAGAATCGGTAAAATATGTGCCTTATTTTCAGCGTTCAATCCTTTCCAATCAATAATTGCGCAGGTCACATTTCCAGTCGTCCTTGTAATCATCTGCTTGACAACATCCAGTGTAAGATCATTCACTGCATACTTTGGAGCCATATGTCCTATATTGTAATCTTTCTCAAGAACAAGTTTGTTGAACTTACTCGCATAGTGTGTACCACCAAATCCAATTACAGAGTTAACTTCAAGGGGTGGCTCAACACAATCCATTATTGCTGCAGCAACTGCTTGTGCTCCATCTTTATGGACCCAATACTCTTCAGTACTTCCCAGTTCTATAAAGACCAAGGGAGTATTTAGCGAGGTTGGTCCATGATGTGTTACTTCGAGTGATATATCAAAATCATCTAGACCTCGCTCTTCTCGCTCCTTGTGAAGACGCCTCAAAGCAACGGAAACAAGACCTGGAGCGGATATTGAAACCTCTTGTGGATTTCCTCCGAATGAAGCATCAACTCCAAGATTGCCTGTGCTGTGAACAAGCAGAGCAGGTTTCGCAGACTCGGCTCTGTGTCTTGAACAGAAAATAAATACTTCAGCATCAAAGAATTCTTCCAAGTGGTCACAATAGATCATATCACGTGTTGTAGTGATGAGAATAGTGGAATCATCACATGCGAGAATTGGATTGTCCTCGAAGTTGTCATCAGTTGGAAGAAAACCATATTCTTCAATTAAGACCGTTTTAATAGTCTGACTAGCGATATCCTTCTCCGATGTGACAAGTACACGCACTTATGTTAGCCACCCATTACTCTATTGTGCATAGTGCGACAAGAGGTTCAAGAGAAACCTCTAGTTTGATAGTTACCTTTTCTGTAAATGCTTCAAGAATCTCAGCTTCAATTCGAACCTTGAACTCTTCAACTTTCGCAATTTGCCGTTGAAGATCATCTCTGATACGTAGCAGGTCATTCTTGTGATATTCTAGATTCTTCTTGGCTTCAGATAGATTTGCTTCAAGTTCAGCACTCTTCCTATAAACATCAGATCCCGCATAGGTATGTCGCTTTGCCTCGATTTCTTTTGCTTGATTCTGAAAATCCTGTAAACCCCCGTTCTCAATTTCTGTAATCTCTTCAATTGCACGCCGTGCTAATCTATCCTTTAACGAGAGTTTATTTGTTTCAATTGCTTTTTGGAGTCCCAAAAGGCCTTCGAGAAGGCCAGGAGATCCTTCGTTTTCCTCAGCTATCGCAGTATATGGGTCTTCAAAATAGTCTATCAGAGCCTTTTGACCTGCAGGTCCGACACGCACTCCAGTATCACGTTGTAGGAATTTCTTAACTTGTTTTTTAAGTGGGTTCATCTTCATCTTGAGTAAGCTCGAAACATGTTCAGCTTGTTCATCCAGACTTAGTAATTCTGCAACATTAGAGGTTTCAGTAAAATCATCATATGCTTTCTTGGATTCAGTGTATTCCTTCTTGGCAGTATCAATCTTAGAACGAACTGTTTGAATCTGTTCTTCAAATATCTCCTTACTGAATGTGAGGTCATGAAGTGTATCTATTCGACCACCAATACGCTCCAAGTCCTTGACCCAGCTATAATCATAAAGTAGTTTTCCAATCTTTTTCATCTCTTTAGAGAGTTCTTTCATATCTACGTCTAAGGCCTTGATAGTTGTCTTGTGTCGCTTATCCAGCCGTCTAATCCATCTAGCTCCAGCACCCCAAAGCTCCTGGATGAATCGCTGAATCTCACCCTGCATCTTCTCGGTACCTTCGTATGTGATTTCTTTGTCAACATAGAAGTCATCTACGATCTCTTTGACTTTCAATGCGAATCGAGAGGCAATTCCATCAGTTTCGTCTATCTCTTCTTCTTCGAAAATTTTGGCTAATTCTTCCACATCCTGAAGAGCTCCTTCAACAACCTTGTAGCTCTTTTCAGCTTGTTTTAGAAATTCGCTCGAATTATTCTTGAGCTGCTTTCGATACCATTTTTGCAGTTGTTCAACAGTAAGACTCGTCATTGGAAAAACCTACTCAGATTGAACATGGATTCCGTCGGCTCGTTTATCAACTTTATGACGTGTGAGTGAATGTCCGATGATTAATACTTAGACCAATACTGATGTTTATATCACAGTTAGACCAATTTGTCACCAGCATAGGTACAGTGATCGGTCATGTCTGAAATCCTCGAAACTGGTAATCGGAACCCGAGATTGGACGTTTCATATACACTTGAGTGTTCATCCTGAGGCTACGGTCGCCTGGGTTTCTACATAATACGCCTCAGTATGATCGATGCTAATGGAAAAGAACAATTATTGCTCAGGAATCCTGCAGACACCAAGGGGGGCTTCTGGCTCACATACCTTGTTGATGGTGTTCTTTACGAAGTGAATCCGACTGAGAAAGAAACAATCTCAATCGATAGTAAAGGACAAGAAAAGGGTCGAGTAAGAATTGTTCTGCAGCACAAACCAATAGGATGTGATTCACCCATTGCAAAATTCGATATTGAGGCTTGGAGTTACAACACACCTATCATGCTGATTCGACATAGGGTTACAAATCTCAGTGATAAAATCATTGAAGATATGAAACTGTATAATCTCATGGATTTCGATGTTGGTGGCCCTTCAAGCTACAAAGATGACATAGGAATCTATGAGGAAGAAATGAGTCTAATATCAGCTTGTGATGACAATCCGTTGTGTGTTGCAATGACTTCGAAACCAAAACCAGATGCTTGGGAGATTACATCTCCAATCAAGCTGAAGGTAAATAGCGAGAACCGCGACCTCAAAAAGAATCTCGAGTATGGACCGAAAGACATTGCTATAGGTCTTCAGTGGAATCACGGTAACCTTGATCCCAATGAAAGTAAGACGGTAGACATTGTTCTTGCGTGTTCGACCAATCTCGACCAGGCAAAAGCTCTCATCAATGACGGTTGGGAGCAATTCAAGAAGAAGATACGATGAAACCAAAACGTAAAGCGTTGCAGTTTTGGTGGAGAACAGATGCACTCTGTTTCTTCTCTTGATTGCCTTAAGAAAAAAAGGAAGGGCTCGAAAGAGCCCTCCCGTGTCTAATGTTGTTCCTTATCGAAGTGGTCTGCCAACATCCGAGCCTCACGCTTCAGAGAAGCGAGTCCTCCTTTGCAGTGTGAATTACCGCCAGTCAGCAGTCCCATCTCCTTTAGAGAGCGTAGGTTCCACTTCACAGTGCTATATGGAACATTAGATCTACAGGAGACCAAGTCTGCTAATGCAGTCACCGTTAGGTCATTGAATTTGAGTACTTGATGGCTCATTTTCAGAACAGTCTTCTGAGTATCACTCATCCTAGCATCTGCTAGTTGGAAGAATGATGCCATAAGATTGTTAAAACTAGTAGTAGAGACCTTATGGCCACTGGAGAACACATTCACCTCGTGACATAATTTGGCAGTCACCTTTTGCGTTCGAGACCCGATAATGATGGGCAGAGTAAGTTGTTTCAGTACCCATTGCGTTTTTCACCTCACATTCTATGTGGGTCAATCAAACACTGATTTCCTTTTTACTTAAGGTTTGCTAAAACCATCATTTTGATAAAATTAGGATTCCATGTCGGGCATTTCCAAACCCATCTTTGCCAGTTTTCCAAATCCTTCACTAAACAGACTCATGTGATGTCGGATGTTCTCTTCCGAATCTGCGAGGTCTGTGAGGTAGGGAACTGCATCATCGAATCCGCCAGACTCGTAATCTTCTTTCATACTGTGGATCGTATCACTCATTGCAAGCATGTCATCACTCAAAACCTGAGTGAGGTCAATCATGGATTGCACAACCGCTCGCGCTTCCGGATCTGGCATGTAAGGGAGAAAATCTTCGAAGGCGATACCAGCATTCTTACACTTTTGTACACGTCCAGGTATGATATCTTCATACATAGAATGCATCCAACCTATTCTCTCTGAATGCATAAGGTCCCTCAGGTTGTCGAGTGAGAAGTAACCAGTGTATGGTCCGAACTCAGTTGTTTCATATTGTATCCAATCATCAAATGCGTTCAGAACCCTGTTCCAACCTTCAATGTTTTCAGCCAAATGACGCACCTACCCATTTGTCACCAATTGAGGTTATAAACTAACGCGGTAGATGAAAGAATAGAATGAAAGCCACATTCAAGTCTACAGTCATAGAAATTCTGGGCCAATCAAAAGATACCGGGATAGTAGATGATCTCGAGTGTGTGGATACTGACCTCTGTTACAATCTCAATCTTCAGGTAAATGCAGAAGGTAAGATTGTAGTTGACCGAGAGAAACGTATTGATCTTGCAATGTTATTAACTGAACAAGGAATGGAAATAGCAGACGTTGTAGATCTACTTACTTGGAAAGATTTCGAAGGATTAGTAGCCAGTATCCTCAGTGAAAATAGCTTCATTTGTACAGAGAGTTTCAGAAGAAGAGGAACCTCTCATATCAAGGGAATGGAAATCGATGTGATTGGGATTCGTGGTCACGTAGCTCTATCGGTAGATGCAAAGATGTGGAGCGTAAGAGGAGGAAAAGCATCAGCCTTACGGGCAGCAGCTGAAAAACAGAAGGAAAGAACAAATAGGCTTTCTACTCAACTTCAGCAATTGTCCAAAAAGGTACTGTCCATGACGAAGGGACAATACACAATTTTCCCGGTTATGGTCACATGGCTTGTAGAAGAAGTTGAGATGCATGAAGGAGTTCCAGTTGTACCCGTTTTCAAGTTGAACGGATTCATCCAAGATTTTGAGGTATATGAAGACCGGATTGTATCTTATAGCGGGCAGTTCTAGAATTTCAATCATTTGATGTTGTCAACACATTACTGATAGTATCCATCAATAGAATTTCGACAAAGTCGGGTGACTTTGAATCAGCAACTGCACCAACTGCAGGATATGTGAAGAGATTGTTTCGTATTGCATGAGATAATGACTTCACGCGGTCCTCTGCAGATTTGGGGGGTTCTGATTCGAAGGGCTTTGCAGCATTCTCAAGTTCAACGATTATCGAATGGAGAATCTTATTCGAAATGGTGTCTGGCTTTAGAGAATCTATCGCCGCACCACATGATGGTCCCTCTCCCTCAAAATTGCCATGAACAACAATCAGAATATTTTGAGTACTTTTTTCTCGAGATAACCAATCCTCGAAGAATTTGTTCAACTGGCGAGTTTCGTCCTCAGAACCAGTAAATTTGGGAAGATAACCTCCCAATGTTCGAATAGCCATTGGAAGACCTTCTGGTGTAACTGGAGGATGAACTCTTGAGTCAGAGCAAATTAGTATTAGTGTATCTCTATCCAGAGGATCAGGTCGTTTAACTCGAGAGAGTAACCAATTCTCTGCTTCATAGTTACGACCTTTTCCGTGTGCTATAATACGAACTCGACCTTGCTCATAATCTGCACGAAATGCAATAATGGGTAGTCCACCTAGGTCTGGATGTAATACTACATTCTCAAGGGACTCTCTGATTATTTCTTCAGGTTCGTCTTTATGAAATGTTAGAATGACACCACGCTTCTCGGGAAATTCTTGATTGTATGATGCAGGTCCAGCAAACAGCACAAGTGATTGCGCGGGTGATAACAACGGTTCGTTTGAAACCCGAGTCCCGTGGAATACATCACCCATTTTCATATCAAAAAGTTGAAGGTCCTGGGAACTTCTGTTGATTGGAGATATCATAAGGAATCGGGGTGCTTGTCCTTGGGCGGCTTCATCCATTCTATCTGAGAGTTCTGGGTCCTTTTTCCGTTCTTCAGAGAGTTTCTCAGCCAGTCCTACAAGCTTGCTAATCATCCGAGAATCATGCGCTCCTTATTTGCTATTACATGCGAGAGCTACTTAACGATTATCTTAACCAGCACAAAGCTGTGTAGTAGATAGTTCTTTTAGCAGAACGCTTCACAACAAATCCGCAGAGAAGCGAGGGATTACATATGACTAGTCGTCTCTTTGGAGTGGTCTATCACGAGAATGTGAACAACTGGGCAACAGCAGGTCTAATCGATGCAATTAAGGCGAAGGGATATACTCCAATGCCGTTTCGATTACCAGATATATCGGCTCAGATCCCTAACAAGTTCACTCATCTCGATGAGGAAGATGTTTCACATATAGATGGGATCCTAGTTAGAACAATTGGTTTTGGAACTGGAGATCAAATCACGTATAGAATCAGTCTTCTTGAGCATTTTGAGGATGCAGGTATCTATGTCATGTATCCTGAATATTCATTCCGATTAGCCAAGGACAAATATGAAACCCTAACTGCGCTGCATAAAGCAGGAATCCAAGTTCCAAGAACATACATTGGTGAGAATCTAGAGGCTGCAATCAATTTTGCTGACGAAGTTGGAGATGTTATCATCAAACCACTCATTGGAGCAAGAGGTATGGGAATGATTCGTGCGGAGCATAAGGAACTTACATACCGAGCCATGAAATTCATTCATCAGCTTGGACAAGTGCTCTACGTTCAAGAATTAGTTGAAAAACCAAATAGAGACATCAGAGCATTTGTAATCGGAGGAGAACTCATTGGCGCAATGTATAGATATGTTCCAAAAGACGTCGAAGGAGAATGGCGCACTAATATCCACGGAGGAGGAGAAGCAGAAGCTACAGAACTCGCTCCAGAGTACAGGGAGTGTGCATTAAAGACTGCAGAAGTCCTGAACCTTGATTATACTGGTGTAGATATCATTGAATCAGCAAATGGACCCTGTGTAATTGAAGCCAATGCTGCCCCTTCATGGAGTGCACTATCTAGAGTAACAGGCGTGAACGTAGCGGGTTTGATTGTTGACCAATTGGTCAAACAATCCAAGAGATAAAATGCCAAATTATGCTTGAAGAGCTGTCAGCTTAGTTTCAACTTCATCATTAGTCAGAATCTTGAATAGCTTGTCAGTTGTATCGATCATTCCAATCTCTATGGTCTTTGATCTCTCAGCAACATCAAGAGTAGCTATATCCTCAGACCTGAGGAGACCTTTCAGAGCCAAATCAAGAGCAGCATCAATCTTGAGAGTCGGTTTGTAATTCTCATTGAAGAAATCGCGAACTACGTCAGCTTCTTTACCAATTGCAGCGGCTTTCCAACCCCAAAATGAACCCGAAGGATCAGTGGTATAGAGTTGAGGACCATTGTCATCAATTCCACCGAGAAGTAAAGATACACCAAAAGGACGTGCGCCTCCATATTGTGTATGAAGTTGCTTTGTATCACAGATATTTACAACCAAAGCCTGGATAGAAATTGGTTCGTCATAACTAAGCTTGTTCACCTGAGCTTGAACTCGAGCTTGGTCAATGAGTTTCCTTGCATCTGCATGTAAGCCTGCAATAGCAGTTCCAACATGATCGTCAATCAAAAGCAGTTTCTTGAGTGATTCAAGGTCAGCGAGGGCATGGGGAGGTCTTTTCTCTCCAGCCAATACAACACCATCAACCGCTTTCACTCCAACAGCCAGTGGTCCATGACGGACTGCTTCTGTTGCATACTCTACTTGATACAGTCTTCCTTCAGGGCTGAAGACAGTAATTGCTCGGTCATAACCCATACTCTGTGTCGGAAACATGATAATAGGACACTCCAGGAAATTAACACCCAGTTTCTGGCGTGGTCAAAACAAGGTGTCCCCTAGGGAGTTTAAAAGGTTGTCTGTGTGTGTGTAGATTCCTTCTAACGCCAATCAAATTTCAAAGAGATTCCAGGATGCATTGTTTCAAGTAAAGGATCCAGCTCACTTTGATTTGGCTCGTGAAAAGCAGATACTTCACTTTCACGCGTGCCTGCAGATTTCTTATAATTTTGAACAAGATATTCACCCCGAAAACCAAGGTTGTAAAGTGAATCAGCAATTCCCTGAATTTCACCAGAATTCATCAACCCACCTACATATGTTGTACGCGGCCAAAAACTGACATCGGAATCAATAAGCAGCGTGATACTTCTCTCTACCCTGGGCCAAGGGTCAGATTGCACTCGTGTAATCTCGCTATATCGCTCTGGAACAGATTTCATATCAAACCAAACAGAATCAAGAAAAGGAAGGCATTTCTCAAGAACGTCTGGAACAGACCCTTGCGTATTAAGATTGATATGATCAGCTCCATCTTCTTTCAGAGCTTTGAGAAGGAGAGGGAGGTCTTTGTGAATAGTAGGCTCACCACCCGTGATGCAATAACCATCAGATAGATTCCCTTGAACTTTCTCGACCAAATCAGGAATAGCCATCTCAGATCCAGAGTCCAGAGGAATTAGCTCTGCATTTTGACAATACGCACAGTCCATATTGCATCCGCCTGTAAATATCACAGTTACTGGAATCTTAGGGACGTCTACTAAGCTGATATCGATGACCGAAGCAATTCTCATAATGAACACTATCTCAAAGCTCCAACAATCAATCCACATTAAAACTCCGACCCTTGTGAAAACTGAAACGCGCGGATAGATACACTAGACACGTTGATAGTATTATTAGAACTTTTATTAGAAAAATTTGATGTTAACTATGTGGGGACCGTGCGCAATGGAAACAAGATGTATATCTAAAACAGACATTTTACAAAGTACACTATTTCATATTCAAGTGAAACAATGTCAATATATTGATAATTTTCCTGAAGATGTAGCAACAATCATCGAAAGTGCCGTCGGTAAGCGAAAACTGAAGGATTATGAAGTAGTCAAGAGAAAATTGTATCGCATCAGAACTAATTTCTTCAAGATTAATGAAATCAAGAAGAAAGACTTCTTTGAAGGATTATATGAAAGATTGGAAAATAAAATTAGATGATTGTGACTTCATTTAGTTTTCTTTGTCTTTCGAAGAGTCACTAAGAAATTCACGCCTTCACTAGATTTGCCTTTCACTCGATCTGCTACTTCAATTGACCCGCCATATTTTCGAATCATCTGTCGTACTAATTTGAGCCCAACTCCTCCAGCATGACTTCGTTCTGTGAAGAGATTCTTCTTCCGAGTATCGCTAAGTCCAGGGCCATTATCTCCAATCGAAAGCTCAACAGAATCACCTTTTGTTTTGATTGAAATCCAGACTTCCTTGTTGTCAATTGGATTATGACGTGCAGCATTTTCAAGAAGATTCCAGATGAGCTCTCCTAACAGTACGTCAGCTTCGACCATCACGGATTTTTTCGAACCAGTTCTGTGAATCTTAGCATTATACACTCGTTTAAGAACTGTGGTCTTTTCATCAAGAAGATCAACGAGATCTACACTTGAGATTGGAATTCGGCGTATCTGACCTGCTCGTTTCACCTTTGTTATTAATCTATTACATCGGTCCACTGCATCCAAGATATCCTGTCTTGCATCTGCAATATAAGAAGCTGGAACTTCCTGTTCGAGTAAACCACTACTAGTCATTATAACCTGTAATTGATTTGTTATATCATGCGAGAGAAGATCCAAATAGAATTGGATTGATTCTTCTGCGTTTTTTTGATCTGAGATTTCAGTGACCACCGCAAATGTACCTGCAAACTTGCCATCGTGGCCGATGTAGGGGGTCGCAGAAACAATAGTAGGAACAGTTTTACCAGTCTTGTGACTCCAGGTTAGTTCGTAACTCTCAGTTACACCTTTTTCTCGTTCTTTGAGTTTCTCATGGACATCCTCAGGAGTCATTTCTTCAGTTAGATCACTCCAATGTTTTCCAATGAGTTCCCCTGCTTGGCAGCCAAGCATTCTACAAAAAGCATCGTTTACGTATGTTAACTCCCCATTTACATTGTCAATAGCTAAACCATCATTCATTGTTTCAACTAGTAATTTGTATCGAGTCTTTGATTCTTCAAGATCTCTAAGATTACGTTCTATTTGGGTAATATCTTGGAGGTGGGCAATGATCTTTGGTTTCTCATCTGGACCCATAACCAGTGTTACACGGCCTTCGACGGTTACTTCACTACCATCTTTTCGTATCAGTCGAAATGAATAGACCGAGGGTACATCTTCTCCCCTTCGCCTCATATCATAATACTCAGCAACCATTTTTGCCATGTCTTCTTTCATGAATTTTCGAAAATCCTTGCCAATGAGGTCTGAAGCTTGACCACCATAGATTGCTAATCCTCTCTCATTGATAAACTCAAATTTGTAGTCTTCACCGAGAATAACGATTCCATCATGAGTATTATTCAGAATAACTTTGACCATCGCATCATTCCAATTAGGGATTACAGGGAGATACTCTTTCTTTGCCTTGGACGCACTCTTCGTGGATTTTTTCGTCTGTTTCCCTGCCTTTTTTGACATTTTCATTCATACTCCGGACATCGATTTATTCTTACTCAATCTGGATAAATCAGGTTGTATTATTTGTTACCAAATTACTGATTAATCTGCCTCAGGCCTTAATATTCTATATTTGGGAGAATATTATCCAAATTTCTTCCAGAATTTCTCGCCAGATTTCTGTTTCCCAAATCCGGCTAAATCGTCCATCTTTACAATGAATCGATTAAGACTAGGTGTGTGTTGAACAAACCACATAACAGAGCGGTGCATAAGCCCATCTTTCTTATTGTAGGGACATGAACGGATGCAGTTTGAACATTCAGATCCATTCGCAATCCAGAAACCATAGCAGGTTTCCACATTCACGTACCACTTCTTGATTCCGGGATTATTGGATATCGTTTTGCCTTCCCAAGTTCTCTCTTTTCCATATGGAATAGATTGCGAGGGACATGCATGAGCACACTTCTCACAGGTTTCACAGAAACGAACAACCGCTTTTCCGAAATCAAGATCTGGAGAGTCTGGAATCAGAGGCATATCTGTTAGTACTTTTGCAATGCGAACTCGGGGGCCGTAGGGTTTTGTGATAAGCAGACCATGGCGTCCATATTGACCAAGACCTGCATCAATTGCCATAGGAACACTCAAGCCAACATCGTTACCACAGGTAATTGCATTATATCCCATTCTTTGGATGAATGATACAAGCTCAGCCTCGATGAACGCCATCATTGAGTATCCAAGACCAGTGGCTGCAGAACTAGTGAAGGTAGGAGAAGAAGCAATCGCATCATAATCCATCTCTACTGCCATAACAACAGCCCTAGTATATGATTCAGGGACATTGTATGGTTCACCCTTTCTATTGTGAGTGTAAAGCCAAGTTCTATTTAAATCAGCAATACCCACAAGTTGTGCTCCAAAGAAGAGCCCAGCTTTTTTTACCAAATCTGTAAGTTCTGATGAATCAGCAGGTACTCTTTCACCAGTTTCATCAGCTTCTGGATCAAGCCCAATTCCAGAGCGTTTAATCGAATTTCGTGAATCATAAAGTTTCCATGCGGCTACACTGAGTTCATATTCGAAACGGCTGTATCCTGGAATTCCTTTGGAAATCATTTGCTCTGCGCCAGAGAATTCGGTCTGTTGATAGAACTTGTATTCTGAGTCGAATTGCACTCGAGCAAAGATAGTCTTAGCTTCTGACATTCTTGAGAGAGTGTCAGATACCTCATAGGGTTTTTCTGAAATATTTGAAATTTCAACTGGTGGGGGATAAATCTCATTTGTGACAGGAGCATTATTTTCTACGCTGATAGCATTTAGTGGACATGCACGTAAACAAGCTAAGCACTCAGTGCAAGTATCTGGGTCAATTACAGGGATAAGAGATTCTTTTCTGAATCCAAGAGGGGAGTCATCACCATGAGTACTGGTGCAAGCATCCAAACACTCGTAATTACAAATCTTTGGATTACATATGGATTTGGAAACATGCATTGGATTTTCTCCGGTGGTTTCGCATTTTGTTACAGAGGGACTTTTACATCCTTCTATCTGGAGGTTTGTGCTATAGACCTTTGTCCTTAAAGGTATCAAATGCTTTAGGTCAGATTAGGTTATTCTATGCCAGACGTTGTAGTTACATTCGAACCATCAGGACTTAGGGTATTAGTCGAAAGTGGAACTACTGCACTTGAAGCTGCACGACAAGTTGGGCTTTACATCCCTTCAGATTGCGGTGGAAGAGGGACTTGTGGAAAATGTAGAGTGACTGTTTACCCAATCCAAATTCCTACTACCCATGATCTGGAGCATCTTACTACTGAAGAGATCCAGGAAGATATCCGTCTAGCATGTAAATTAAAGTTATACAAGAAATCTAGAATTTTGCTACATAGAAATAAAACACAGGTCAAGATACTTACAACTTCAGAAGCGAAAGATTGGATTATTGACCCAGATCTTCAGAACAAATTCGGTATTGCTATAGATCTTGGTACTACAACAATAGTGGCGTATCTTTTAGATCTTTCAAACGGGATTCAGATTGCTCAAGTAGAATCATTGAATCCGCAGACAGCTTTTGGCGAAGATGTAATCTCACGCATAACGTTTGCTTCAAGAGAGAAGGATGGTTCTAAAATACTTCAGCAGAGAGTTGTCAATGAACTTAATCAGCAAATCTCTCAACTTCTTGGAAGCACAAGAATTCATAATGATCAAATTTCCCGAATCACCATTGTAGGTAATACTGCAATGCACCATTTTCTGCTAGGTGCAAACACAGATTCACTAGGAAAAGCACCCTATCAACCTTCAACTTCGGGACCTGTAACGATGAATCCACAACACCTAGGAATCCAGACGAATGCAAATACTGAACTCTATTTACCTCCAAACATTGCAGGTTTTGTGGGTGGAGACACTGTTGGATTTATTCTTTCGGAGAGATTAGATAGCGTAAATGATGTTGTCCTAGGAATTGATATTGGAACAAATGGAGAGATCGTTCTCTCAGACAATGGTAAGTTGTTTTGTTGTTCTACTGCTGCAGGACCAGCGTTCGAAGGATCTACTATTCTTCATGGAATGCGAGGGCAATCGGGAGCAATTGAGTATCTATCCATTAATGATAAAGATGAGAAACCAGAGGTGTCGGTAATTGGCGATAGTGATCCTCAAGGAATCTGTGGTTCAGCAATTGTCGATATCGTTGCTGAACTACTTAGAATAGGAATTGTTGATGATTCTGGTCGAATGCATAAGACATCAAAAAGGGTTCGAGAAGATGGGAAACAGGGCTTATCATACGTGGTTGTGAAAAAGGATGAAACTAAAGAGGGAAATCGGATCATTTTCACTCAAAAAGATGTGAGACAAGTACAACTGGCGAAAGCCGCAATTCAAACAGGTTTTACATTACTCCTTGATTCAATAGGAAAAGATGTGACTGAGATTGATAGAGTGCTACTTGCTGGAGCTTTTGGAAATTACATCCGTCCTGAAAGTGCAATAGCCATAGGTCTCCTTCCTAAAATAGAAATTTCCAAAGTGATTCCTGTTGGCAATGCAGCAGGGGAGGGTGCAAAGGGATTGCTTCTCTCCAAGAAGAATAGAAATCTAGCTGAAACAATTGTGAATAAAATTCAGTATGTAGAATTAGCATCAGATATGAGATTTCAAGAGGTGTTCATGCAATCGATTTCGTTACTATAATGAAAGATATATGGTACGACTTGCATCCTCCACATTGTTAATCAATATAGTAGATTACGGAGATCACACTACAATGAACGATTTGATTACAGCAATGGCAGATATTGATGACGAACAAGTGATTGACCTAATTGAGAAACAGTTGTCAGAGGGAAGAGAACCATTTCTTATCCTTGGTGATTTGAAGAAAGGAATGGATATTGTTGGACAAAGATTTTCGGACAATGAATACTTCTTAGTTGAATTGGTCATGTCAGCGGAAGTGTTCAAACGGGCAATGGAGATACTGGAGCCCAAGCTGCTCTCTACCCAGAAAGAAGGAAAGAGTGGCAAAGTTGTGATTGGAACTGTAGCGGGAGATGTTCACTATATTGGAAAGAATCTAGTTATCGCGTTCTTAGTTTCTAATGGATTCGAAGTTTTTGATCTTGGAGAGGATGTTTCTCCAGAAAAATTCATTGAGAAACTTAAAGAAACAAATGCCAAAGTTCTTGCATTGAGTGGATTGATTACAACCACTCATGATGTGATGAAACAGACAATCGAAGCTCTCTCTGAAGCGGGAATCCGAGACAGTGTAAAAGTTATGATTGGCGGCGGTGATATTGACCAGAGTATTGTTGAGTACACTGGAGCAGATGCATTCGGTAAGGATGCTATGAGCTCAGTTGATATCGCTCGAAAATTCATCGAAGAACTATCTTAAATTCCAAGTACTGGAAAAACCAAATCTTTTACTTCTTGGACATTGGAACGAACAGTAGCCCAAGTTTCTTCATCGTCTATGAAGGGAGGATTTTGCTTAGGTGGCTCATATGGATATCCTGTAAGTACCGACATAACTGTCCCAAATCCCCACTTCAATGAGGCTCGAGTATAACCACCACCAGTAAGAACTCCCATCCGCCCACGGGAATGAATATGAGCTGCTTCATGAATAGATTCCGAAACATAACGAATCAAATCTGTCGTGAGCGTAAGATGAGCAAGACGATCTTTATAGTGTGCATCGAAGCCAGGAATGAAAACGATGAACTCGGGTTTGTAGAATTCAATTAATGGTGGTACTAATTTATCGTATGCATACCGATACACAGAATCGCCAGCATCCATTGGAAAATGCATATTGATATTGTAACCCTCACCACTACCAGAACCAATATCTTTGATAAAGCCATCATGCGGAAACATCCATTCAGGGTCTTCATGAAAAGAAATTTGCATAACACCGGGGTCATCATAGAAATATCTCTGAGTTCCATTCCCGTGGTGAACATCAAAATCTGCTATCAGAATGCGATTAAGACCATACTCCTTCAGAGCAAACACACTTGCAGCGACATCATTAATTATACAGAATCCACCACCTGCCTCGAAGGTCGCATGATGAAATCCTCCTGTGGGAGAAATGAAATGGTCAACTTTTCCTGACATAACTGAATGAATACCTGAAACAGATGCTCCTGATGCAAGGCGAGAGTGAAAGTAGATATTTCTGAAACCAGGGGTATCTATGTCAATGTCCCCAACACCAGTGTCTGATATCTCCTTAATTTTAGCAATGTACTCGGCGGAATGAGTTTTCCTAAGGAGATTCTCAGTGAGCAATTCCGGTTTGATTATCTGTATATTGGATTGGTCAAGGAACCCATTGTCTTCAACGAAATCGTACAGCATTTGAAACCGACCTGGCTGAATAGGATGCTTTCTCCCAAAGTCAAAGGTTTCAAGAAGTTCAGTCCAGAGGAATCCAATATTACATTTTCTAGAAAAACTCATCAGGAGTTTGGATTTCGGTGCACACTTATATTGCTATGCAACAATCACCCTACGGAGCGGAATTAGGATTTGAAGATTCGCGCAGTAGCGAGTGTACCTACAACAGCAAATGTATACTCGGTTTATGTAAGGCAAAAACGAGATGCAAGCGCTCAAATATTTTCCCTAGATTACGGAGATAGAATGAGAATTTTCGATGCAAAGGGTATACTTCGAAGCACCCGGAAATGGAGTAGCAAGGTGCGATGTATTGCTGTAGCAGATGTTGCAGGAGAAGGTAAGGATGCTCTTGTTGGGGGAGTCGGAAAGAAGGTCCTTGTTGTAGACCATAGAGGGAGTACAGTCTGGAATATCAGACTAGAGAGTGATGTGATAGCCTGTGATTCACGAGATGTGGATGGAGACGACGCAGCGGAGGTTGTTGTGGCACTCGAAAATAACAGAGTGATTCTCTACAATAATGATAAGGATGCAATATTCACAAGAAATGTCGATGATCCGATTGCAGATGTATGGCTTGAAGACATCACTAAAGACACCGAACTTGAAGTTGTAATAGCTGACAAGAACGGAAAGATTACAATTCTTACATCAGCGGGATATCATCTCAAAGAACTGCAACTTGGAAAGAAATTAACAGTTTTTGCAGTCTTATCATTTGATGAGAGAATATTGTTCGTGACAGGAGACCTGTCATCAACTCTAAGATTTTGGGATATCGATGGAAATGAGGTTGACAGATTAGATGTAGGAAATACACCCAGATCAATGGCAACAGGAGTTCCTGATGAGATTTCAGATATCGCGTATCTAGTCGTAAGTACTAAAGATAGGAAGTTAAGTTTCTGGGAAGTCGAAGAATCTGGGAAAGCTTCACGCACTGAGAAGGTGATTCTTCAACAGATTGGTTCTACAAAAGATATTCTCTATCGAAGAGCTATCAGATGTGGAAACTGTGGAGCACCTACATCACCAGAGGCAGAAAAATGTAGTTCATGCGGAGCAACATTGCAGATGATTGAAGAGTATGCAATAGAAGAATACATTCAGGAAAGTATTGACTCAATCACTGGAAAACATACTCAAATTCTATTGAAGGAATTGGATAGAATCCTTCGAAAGACCCTTCCACGACCGGCTGCGTATAATCTTCGACGAAGTCTGCAAGCAATGATACAGAGCGGTGTGATTGAAGGTCATCTGGATGATAGTACTTTTGTTAGAACTGCAAAGAAACCAAAATACAAGAAAATCGACGAAAAAGATGCAAGAAACGCTCAATCCATTCTTCTTGATTTATTGAAAGGCACAGATACTGTCGATGTGATAAGAATGGAAAAAGAAACGGGTGTGGATCGTAGCCTGTTAAGAAGAACATTGATTATCCTTCTTGGAGAAGGGGCAATCCAAGGTACCCTAAATGGAAATCTATTCGCACTTGATGAGAAAATGAGCTCTCGTGATTTTGCAGAGAAGCTAATAGAGGAGCTAAGAGAACAGACAGGATAGGGGTTTTCACTGGAAATGATGGTCAAAATGACAATTTACAAGTACACGCGGAGAAAGAGAAAATGGACATCTCAAAGAGAATAGTCGTCACATTTGTAGTAGTAGCGCTAGTGCCAATGCTAGTTATTTCAGCATTATCAATTGGTGAGATATTCACCGTATCGAATGCCAATGCTGGAGATGCAGCAAATGCACTAAAAGCTGAGGAACTAGCGAATCTTCAGAGATTATCCAATGATACTGCACTCTTCATTGAGGAAAGATGGCAGAGCTATATCGATGGAGTCTATATGATGGAACAATATTGTGAGGATTTGTTCAATAATAGAATCTCAGCAACGCCACAGTATTCGTACTATTGGAATCCGTTAGATGAACCAAGTTGGGGAGCTTTACAATTTGAAACGGATTCTGCAATTGTTGATGCATATGGTTCCGAAACAATATCATATGATCACGATTGTTATTATATGCCAAGATTTGCTTGGCAAAACAATGATCCCCACGATTTTTCGGCTTCAACACAGAATGCAATAGACTACTCATCAAATATGATTCATATCTTCAAAGCTCTCCATGATATGAATTCAGATTTTCGATGGTTATACATGGGATTCGACTTGTCTGTGTCAAATCAACATCTTTTCAGGAACTATCCCTTTGATAATCTGATTTATTTCCAACAGGATGAAGATGGCAATCCGGTACCTCCAAGTGAAGATTATGATCCAAATCAAGAGGATTGGTACACTAATGTTGCTACCATTGCTCCATCTAATGATAATGTCATCTTTACTGCACCATATGTTGATCCATCAGTAGGTCTGGTAATCTCAATGGGAAGACCTGTGAGATTCGATAATGGATCTCTCATCGGAGTGGTTTCAGCAGATGTTACAATGGCTACTGTACTCGACAATGTTCTCAATTTAGATGTTTCAACAAACGGTTATGCATTCCTACTTGATACTACAGGAGCTGTTGTTGCTCACAAGGATCAGAATCCGGATGATGAACTCGCACTAATCGAAACCCTTGAGTTTGGCACTACTGGGAGTTCTGAAGCCACAGCATTCAGAAACTTGCTGAACACTAAGGTCTTAGTAGATAACTCAGGATTGTTGGAATATCAGAAGAATGATCAGACTT
Organism: uncultured archaeon; assembly: GCA_964564335.1. GTDB lineage: Archaea > Asgardarchaeota > Thorarchaeia > Thorarchaeales > Thorarchaeaceae > SMTZ1-45. Next base: position 8,611 of record CAZMBV010000005.1, on the reverse strand, counting down.
GGCATCTATCATTTGTCAATATGCCCAATACTGACTATGTCCTGCTTGTTGTAGTACCAGATTCTGATGTTATTGCACCCGCAACTGAAATTCTTAATCTTGTCGCAACGAGGACCTTGATTCTTACTGGTGTTCTGGCAGGTATTCTTGCAGCAGTAGGAGCTGTTGTATCAGTAGTTTCTTCCAGAAGAGGTGAAGCAGTTGTTGAACCAATTCGAGAGATGACTCGTCTTGTTAACAAGATGGCAAAACAGGATTTCACGCGAGGAGTAACAACAGCAGGAGCAATGTATGAAGAGGTAGGAACAACGGTAGACGCATTATTAAGTTTCCAAGAAGCCTGTCGCTTCGGCAATCAAGCATTCATTCGTGGAGACCTCCGAAGAGCTCTTGCTAATTATCAAAACCTGTTGGAGATTAGCAGAAGACTTCAGATAGAAGCCGGAGAACAGACCATGCTTCTGAATATTGGTAATGTCTTTAGACAACGGGGAGACACTGCTGATGCTATGGATTACTACAATGAATCACTGGCAATTTCAAAACGACTCCTTGAAAAAGCAAAAGAAGACGGAGCAGATGAGAAGGATGCCATGATGAGGGTAGCATCAACCTATCACAACATGGCACTTATCGATATGGACCGAGGCAATGCTGACAAAGCACTAAGCCTTCTAGAGGATGCAGAAGCTATCGATCTTATAATCAAGAACTCCTATGGTCTTGCTAGACGCTATGATGCAATGGGTCTTGTGCTAATGCGAGATGGAAGATACAGTCAAGCGCAATCCAAATTCGATGAGGCGAAAAGGACTGCAAAATCTATTGGATATGATCGTAGTCTTGCATACATCCATTATCACGAAGGTGAGCTCTATCAGGTTCAAGGCCAATGGAGAAAAGCAGAAGACGAATACAATGATGCCATCAAATTCGGACAAGAAACTGATGAAATGTGGTTAGTTGTTTTTGCTATGCAAAAACTTGCAGATGTACTTGATCAACTGAATAAACCAAGTCATGATGTGCGAAGGAATTCTGAGAAACTCAAACGATCGATTCGATACAAGAAGAGTGTTACTTTCGTTATCGACTATTCCGGGAGCATGCAAGCGCAGCAGAGAATCAGAGCTGCTGTAAATGGTGCAAAGGAAATTCTGCACAGTCAAGTCAATCCGCAAGATGCAGTCTCAATCATCATATTCAATTCATCGTATCGAGAGATTCTACCTCTAACTATCAAGGGTGAACGACCTGATGATGAAAGTCCGATTATGAAAGCATTGGATTCTCTCAAGTATCCAAATTATGCTACTGCATTCTATGATGCACTAGGACGTGCCTTAGAGGAGTTAAACAAAATCGAATCAAGTGAACACAGATGGGTCATTGCCTTGACTGATGGGCAAGACAACAGCTCTGATACCTATTCATTGGATGCTCTTGAAGGGATATTCACTGAAAAGGATCGGATAAAACGGAAGAGACCTCTCACCATTGAAGGCTTTATTCGTGATAACCATCTAGATGTAAACCTCATTGTCATCGGAGTCGGGCAAGAACTGACTTCGCCTGTAGATACAAAGAGGAGATTACGATCTCCAAAGACAGGGCGAAAAATGACAACAGAAGAACTTCTAGAGTCGATTTGCGATAGTATCCCACAAGGGCAGTATCTCTCAGTAGTTGATAGTGCGGATGTGAGATTGGACATAGAGAAAGCCTTTGAGAAAATTGGAGTCTTGATGGCGCAACTCGAAGTAGGAGGAACAACAGTAGATTACTAGGAGGTAGATGAAAATGGCACAATCAACACAAACCAAGAAGAAAGGCAAATTCAGAACAAACGTCATTCTCACATTCTTAGTGATTTCGCTTGTTTCTCTCTCAGCAACGGGTGTAGTGTCCCTAACTTTTGTGGATCTAATCGGATCATTCACCCGAGACCAGAGTTCACAGGCGCTTCAAACTCAGATAGAAATCAATATGGAATCAACAGCTGAAAAGACGGCTTTAGTGATCAACCAAAAACTAGCTAGCGCACAAGGAATGATTGAAGCCGCCGCAGTGGAATTGAAATCATTGTTTGAAGCGAGCTCTACGTATGCGAATCGAGGGTTCTATTTTAACGAGCTTTTCGAAAATGATTCTATTGCTCCAGATCCTGCCGATAATCACTATGATGCCAGCTATGGACTTAATGTTTCATGGACCTATAGTAGTTGGTACCAACGCAGTTACGATGCTTCCGACTATATGACCTATGAATCGGCAGAATCAGATAAGCTTGGTAGAGTATCCAATATGGATTATATCTTCAAATCAATCCATGATCAAATAGACTTCAGATGGCTATACATAGCATTTGCTGATGACGGTCTCTTCATCAATTACCCAGGAAGTCTACTAGACTTACCAAATTATGATCCAAGGCTAGAGTTCTGGTACGAAGAAATTGCCGCAGGTAATGGTGACATCGTCTTTGTAGACCCATACTACGATGAGTTTGACAATGTGTTACTAATATCAATAGGAAAACTGGTTTACAGTAATGGACTTCCACTTGCTGTTGTTTCTGGCGATATTACCATAAGTGACATCCAAGACAAAGTCATCGATGTAAGTGTTCTAGAGAGTGGTTATGCATTCTTACTCAATGCTTATGGTGAGATAGTAGCACATCCTGAAGTAGCGGATACAGATTATCTAGGAGGATTACCACCTCTACTACAAGTTGAAGCAGACACTACTTCTTCGGACCCTCTTACGAGCAATGATGTTGATACAATATTGAGTGTTCTTCCCGGAACATCAGGTACGTTGAGGTATACTAGGGATGACAAGGAGAATATCTTAGTATTCACACCAGTGGGGAAGGGTGGTTATATCTGTGTGATTTCTGTACCACTAGAAGAAGTACTGGCGGCGATTCCTCCTCTTGAGGCGAGAATAGTAGCAGCTAACGCAGAAGCGGCTCAATTCATTCTCTTTGTAACAATCGGAGGCATTGTGATTGCAGGAATAGTAGCAGTATCAGTTTCAAACACTATTACCCGGCCATTGCAGTATCTGATGGACCTTGCAACGAGAAATGCTGCAGCTAGAATTCGAGATGAACCCTTGGACACTGCAGAACTACAAGTGGACCAAACGTATATCTCAAAAGACGATGAGATAGGAGAACTAGCTAGAGCCTTCCAAGGAATGCTCGATACTATAAGAGAGGATGAAGAATAGCATCCTCTTCTTACTAATCGGAGAAAAATAAAATGAAAGATGAGATGTGGTCTGTTGATAAGGCGAAGACCGTATTCGGAGTTGGTAGGAATGATCTACACTTCTTGGACATTTCAGAAACCGGAGAGCTCTGCATCAAACTGGCTGACGAGCGAATCACTCTCAATGAGATAGTCCAGAAAATAAAATCTGCGAACGGCAAGTCTCCAGGTTATGTTTCATCTTTCACTTTGAGAATCCCACAGCTCATCACATACCAAATCAAAAAAATCAAAACCACATTTGAGATAGTGTTTGAAGAGGAAGGGTATAGCGGAGAGTTCATCGGCATCTATCCAGTGAAAGTGAACCAGAGAAGTGATTTTGTAACGTCCGTTATTCGTTCAGATTCGGATTATGGATTAGAGGCTGGAACAAAGGCAGAATTGCTTCTTATTACCAAGGTGATTGAAAAGGAAAAACATAGACGAATCGTCTGCAATGGAGCAAAGGATCCGGATTACCTTAAACTCATCCAAAAGTCAGTAGAAAATGGATTCAAAATAGGGATCTCAATAGAGTCGCTTCATGAAGCAAGGTTGGTTGTGGAGTACTTCGACCCAAAGAAAACCGAGTTAGTATTGAGAATCAAACCCTATCTTAATGTAGAGGGGCACTGGTCTCACTCAACAGGAAGAGATTCAAAATTTGGTCTCAGTATTCATGATCTCTTTAACGTTGTAGATTTGCTCACACAAATGGGATTTGCTGAATCTGTCAGTACCATTCTAGGCCATGCAGGTTCTCAGATAACAGACATAAAATCATTCAATAGATTTGGTCAATTTCTCACAAGTCTCTATTCAGAACTCAGAGATATGGGACTCACGAATCTGGAGAATATCGATTTTGGTGGAGGTTTAGCGATAGATTACACAGGTAAGCATCCAGCCGACCTGATGTATCAATATGCGAAGAATCTTGTTCAGGGAGTGAAAAGTTTCCTCAAAGAAACCCATGATAAACATCCAGCTCCTAACATAATGATAGAGTCGGGTCGAGGGATAACTGCTCTTGCAGCTCTTGTGATTGTTGAAGCTCTTGAAGTCAGATCTGTATTTCCTGCCCCTGGTGGAAATTACACGTCTGAAACTGCGTTAGCGAAAGAAGAAGAATACCTTGAGAAAATTAGCAATTTTACTTCACTTGAACAACTTGTAAATATTTGGAATGAATTTCATTCATTCTTTGGTGGAATGACGTTAGCTGGTCTTGGTACAATCTTTGAGAGAGAGATGATTGTAGGGATTCTTGAAAGAGCAACTCGGGAGAAATTAACATCTTTGGGATTGCAATCATTTCATACGGAAAAACAGATTAGAAGCTTCTGGCAACCTGAGCATATTGTTGTCGGTAATTTTAGTATCTTTAATAGTATTGCAGACTATGTTCTCGTCCAACAGCACTTTCCAGTTATCCCCACTTCGAATTTGCATATTCATCCTGAAACCACTGTAAGACTTGTCGATATAACCTGTGATTCTGATGGAGAGATTGCACACTTCTATAGGCAAAACACCAGCAATGTCTGGTTTACTAAGGATAATCGTCCACTCACAATGCCGGGTGGAGAGATGGGTGATGGAATTCCTGTTGGTGTGCTGAATGAACTTCCAGGTTCTCATTTCATACTAGCCTTGGTAGGAGCCTATCAAGATGCAATCGAGATGGATCATAATCTACTAGGAGACCTCCCTGATGTGGAACTAAGACTACGAGAGGATAATACCTGGGGAATAACTTGGATTACGGGAGCAGAGTCAATCGAGCATCTCCTCAAGGATGTCGGATATGCAGACATTGACGTTGATGATGACCCATATATGAATGACTAAGATACACTTCTGAAAGCTTAAGACAATTCTAGTACTAAAGATGTCAAGCCATGAAAGACGCTACATTAGCCAAGTTTGAAGCAATCAAGAAAGACCTCATTGGAAAAAAGGTATTAGTAGCTTTCAGCGGAGGAGTAGATAGTTCTGTTTTGGCAAGTATTGTATCAGAAGTAGCAAAGAAAACAACCCTTCTTTTAGTGTCCAGTCCAACAGTTCCAGATGGCGAGCTAGTCGGTGCAAAAAACATTGCCAAAGAACTGGGATTGAAATTGATTGTCAAGAATTTCGATTGGCTTAATGAAAAATCTCTGGCTTCGAATCCGATTGATCGATGCTTCAATTGCAAACAAATCCTAGCTGATAGTTGGTTGAAAACTGCAGAAGAACTTAGCTTTGAGATAGTGGTTGAAGGAACAACAGCGAGTGAAACCGAAGGTTATCGGCCAGGAGCAAAAGCGCTGGAAGAATCAGGTGTCCAATCACCTTACCTTGATGTTGGCATAACAAAAGAGGAGATACGAGAATATGCGAGAAGTAAAGGTCTCTCAGTGGCCGAGAAACCATCAGGAGCGTGTTTGGCAACAAGATTTCCATATGGCACAGAATTAACTCGGGAGCGATTACAAATGGTTGAATCTGTAGAGAAGGCTGTAATAACTATATTCGGCGTAGAATGCGTTCGTGCAAGATATCATGGAGACCTAGTTCGAATTGAAGTGGGCGTAAATGAGCTACCCAAGATGTTTGATACAATCAAGATGAAGAAACTTGAGCAGCAAGTGCGTGATGCAGGTTTTGCATATGTCACATTGGATCTTACGGGATATCGAACAGGTGCTATGGATGAAGGTCTCAATCTTAGTTGATGCAAATTAATTTCTTCTGTGGGTGTGAGAGAAATTCGCAACCTTTCCTTGTTATCAAGATGTCTTCTTCCAGACTGACCTGTCCATAGTTCTCTGTTGTGACATACAGTTCCAGTGTAAACAGATTCCCTACTTCTATAGGACGCTCGACTGTATCACCATAACGTTCCCAGCGAGGACCTAGTAGAGACCCACCATCATGGGCATGTCTACCAATCTGATGCCCTAGTGCATGCTGATACTCTTCATAACCAGCATCCTTGACGACGTCGCGTGCTATTGTATCAACTTCGAAACCAAGTACTCCGGGTCTTACAAATTCGGATGCCGCAACTATTGCATCTCTAACAGCCTCAAATGCATGCTGGACTTGATCAGGTATGTCTTTTTCCACACCAAAAAAGAACATCCGTTGTATATCTGAACAGTATTCTTTGTATCGTACGCCAAAGTCAAAATGCAGAAGGTGGCCGGATTTGATTTTATTTTCCAACGGACCTGCGTGACCAAATTGCTTTGTGGGTCCTGCATCTACAGCAGGATTGTGATCATCATTCCATGCGCTAGTCACGCCATATTTATCCATTTCTTGATGAAATAAATTGTATATCTCAATCTCCGTCATTCCCGGTTTTACGAACCGCTCAGCCTTTTTGAAGATCTCTTCAGTGATAGCGACTGCGTTCTTCACACGCTCTATCTCTAGTGCAGTTTTTCTTCCGCGGAGTTTCTGTATGAGATTCTCAGCTGATATCAAGCGATCGATGTACGGAGTATTCCGTAGATAGTCTTTCAGAATCATATGCATTCCAACAGTAAGACCATCTGCGGCGACATCATTTGTGCTGTAGTTGATTGCTATCTGAGATGGGTTGTAAATATCTAGTTGGTGAACCAATTCATCCTTAATCCCTTGAGTGTAAGGAATTACTTGATCAAAGAGACCCTGAGCTTTGACTCCATCCTTATCGAAATTTCCAACGATGGCGATTTTCTCACCCTGTCGCGTAAAGAGAAATGCAGACTGCCAGACCACATCACTGCCCGATATGAGGTCTAGTACAGGATCTGAAATCTGTGAGGTCTCTCTAACCCAAACAAGCCAGGCATCAATTTCTAGCTCTCTCAATAGAGCAGTCGTTTGTTCGCATTTTGCTTTTTGAAGACCGAAGGACATGATAGAACCTCCTTGATTCACTCATTGGGCTTGATGACGGCTTTTAGTGATGCAAAGCTTTCCTGAGTTTCAAGTGCTTTCTGCGCGTCATCAAGACTGAACTTGTGAGTAACAAGGGAATCAAATGGAAATCGATTGTAATTATCACCTATCGTCTTGACTCCACGATAAACATGCAGGGTCTCAGAACCCCAGACAGTTTTGATATCTAGATGTTTTCGATTCATCAAGTGAGGATTAATCTCAATCATACCGCTATCTGTATACTGACCACAGATTGTGTAAGCACCACCCTCTCTGACTAACTCAATTCCCTCAGGAATTGCTCGGGCATTTCCAGTAGCCTCATAGATGATATCAGGGCCATGTCCTCCAGCAATGTCAATTAATGCTTGCTTTCGTTCTTCTAATGTGGTTTCTCCAATATTGAGTGTATGAGTGACTCCGAATTTCTTTGCTATATCAAGTCGATTCTGTGCTTGGTCTATCATTGTAACTGTGGAAGCACCACTGATGAGAGTTAGTACAGCAATCATCAAACCAACAGGTCCAGAACCTTGAACTGCAACATTCATTCCCCACGTAAGCGGGGAACGTAAGACAGTATGTACCGCGGTTGGCATTGCACAACCTACCGCACTAGCTCCATCAAAACTCACATGATCGGGGATCTTGATGATGTGCGTACCAGGGGAGAGATAGAGGTACTCACTATACCCTCCAATCAGATGTGGATGCTGCGTTGAATCCATCGTTATTCCGTAAACTTTCCTATTCGTACATTTAGTTGGAACCTTTGCAATCAGACAGTTCCAGCATTTGTAGCACGTATTGTAAACATCATGAAAAGTGACCCTATCGCCAACCTTCAACTCGTTCCCATCTAGATCCTTTACCGCTCGCGGTCCAATTTCATCTATTGTGCCAACAACTTCATGGCCAGGGATTAGAGGATAAGGAACGCCAGCAAGTCTTCCATGCCAGAGGTGTACATCTGTGCCACAAACTCCTGCATTGGCTACCTTTAACAAGGCAGCACCAGGGGCTAGGTCAGGAATCTCGTACTCTTTAATTTCTAAGGTTGCACTGGGTTTAGGGATCACAGCAGCTCGACTTTTCTTGACCATCTTTATCAACTACAGTACAGTTTCAGTTAGTTCCGGAAAACCTAGATAAAAATACACTCAATCGACCAACAACGTTGTAATCTATAAATAAAGTTATAAGAGTAGAATTAACAATAGTTATTGGAGATGAGTGTTGATGATAGAAGAACAACCAGCAGAAAGCTTGGATTGTGTGGGACTCTATTGTCCTCAACCGCTATTTCAGACAAAACAAGCCATCGAGAGTATAAAACCAGGTGAAATATTAGAAGTCTTAGCTGATGATCCAGCAGCGGAAGAAGATATCAAACGCTTTGCTAAGAGAACGGGTCACACCTTCATTAGTGCTAA
>CAZMBV010000004.1:16342-36166 GCA_964564335.1 uncultured archaeon | reverse complement strand
TATTTCTCTATCCATTCTTCAGAAGGAAAAAGTAGTTTCTCTGTCATTTGTAATTGTCTCCACTGAGTTTCATTAAACTTGGTGAGAAAAAAGGATTCCGACTAATTCTTTATGGTGATTTTAGAGCAAGCAACGCACTAGGTTCTGCCAGGTCAAGTTCAAAATCTTCTGCAAGTTTTCTCTGGAAATCTAACTGCCCAATCGTTTCCACAGAATGAGAATCACTGCCAAGCGAGAAAATACAACCGCAATCCCTTGCCATCTCCAAAAAACCAGTCTGTTCTGATATGTACCTTCCATTCAGTTCGATAGCAATTCCTGTGCCTGCTAGAGCTTCTACAACTGCATGGCCATCCTCTTGCTGATACGATGAAAGGTATCCATCCCAATGACCTAGTATCTGAAACTGAGGATTCTGGAGTGCTTTTGTAAGAGCGGAAGCCCAAGTTCGTGAATCAGAAATCCAATGAAAAGAACCAATAACAATATCGAACTGCTCAAGTCCTCCAGCTACAGGTGCTAGAGTCCCATTGGACTGGATATCCACTTCAGCTCCATCCAAGATAGATAATTTTGGATAGTCGGATCTAACTGTATCAATTTCATGACGCCGATTCTCAATTATATTTATTCCACCTTTTTGAGAACCCATTGATGGCCAGAAATGGTCTGTGATAGCTATTGCTTCCAAATGTAACATGTTTGCTCTATGAATGATATCGCTGATGTCATTATTCCCATCCGAATATGAGGAGTGGACATGAAGATCATATCTGGTAGCGAACATGAGTTTTCACGAAATCATTCCCAATTTAACTCAACCTCTTTCTCCATACATACAAAGACTAGTTCTTTTATGGGGGATTTGAATTTGAGAAATCGGGTATTATGATGACAGAGTCAGAGAGATCTTGGGACTTGTCAGTCTTGGTTGATGGGGCACCTGCTGACGTGGTAAAAGAAATGCTAGATACGATGGAAACTCGAGCAAAATCTTATGCGGAACAATACGTGAGTAAGATTTCATCGATGTCAGCTTCTGATATTAAGGAGATGCTTAATACACTCCAGCATTTTCAGATTGAAGCTAATGATGTCATGTCTTATGGTGGGTTACGATTTAGAGCTGATACAACAAACAAAGAATCGGGACAACTCAATGGCTGGTCTCGTGATACAATAAGTAAGACAGAACAAATAAACAAGTCCATCACTCTTAACCTTGGCAAGCTCATTTCTGATAACCCCGAATTGATACAGGATCCTACACTATCTGAATTCAAGCATTATCTTGAACGACTTCATAACGCTTCGAAGTATCACCTTTCTGAGGAAGAAGAGAAAGCAATCATTCAGAAGGATTTGAATGGTATACAATTGTTCTCTCAACTTCATTCATCATGGGTATCCGAAAAAACCTTTGAGGTTGATGTGGAAGGCGAGATGAAGACCCTTACCTATAATCAGCTTAGCGCATTACGGATGAATCCCCATCGTGATATTCGACGGATGGCAACAGAAACCCTCTACAAGAGTTACTCTGATGACAAGCTACTCCATGCACATGCGCTTAGGTCGATTTGCGCAGACCACGTAGCAATGTCAAAATTACGTGGACACCCTTCTCCAATGACTCAAAGTTTGCTTGATCAGGATGTAGATGAAGAGGCAATAGAAACGCTTCTTTCAGTCATCGAAAATACCTCCGACAAATTCAGACATTTTCTGAAATTGAAAGCAAAAATAATGGGTATTGAAACAATAGAAGGAAATGATGTTATAGCTCCGCCCTCTGAAAATCCTGTATGGCATTTTAGTTGGAAAGAGGCCAGGGAAATAGTGGTTGATGCATTTGCCTCATTTGACCCTGAATATGGAGCTGTCGTTGAAAATATGTTTGTTAAGAATCGAATAGATTCTGCAAATCGGAAAGGAAAGACAAGTGGTGCATTCTGCGCACGATATGGCACAGCTAAAAGTTCCTTTGTCTTCACTTCATATAATGAAACAATTACTGATCTTTACACACTCGCTCATGAATTAGGTCACTCGGTTCAAGGTCATGTCACCTATCATGCTCAAGCACCACTGAACTGGAGAACCTCCTCTTGCCTTGCTGAAATGGGATCAATTTTTGGAGAACTACTTCTGACTGATAAGATTCTCTCGATGGCAGAGTCAAAAGAACAAAAGATAGAAACGCTCTCTATTGTGTTAAACAATTTCTTCTATACGGTTTACTACGTTGGTCTCCGAGCATTATTCGAGAAGAGTGTGTATGTTGCGATTGAAGAAGGACAATTGATTGATGCGGATACCGCCTGCAAACTCTGGGATGCGGCGAAGAAGAGAGTATTTGCAGATAGCGTGGAATGGAATGATTACATGGAATTCGAATGGGCTCGTATTCCTCATCATTTCATGCCAAATCGCAGATTCTACAACTACCCCTACTCCTTTGCTCAAATGTTAGTATTCGCACTCTATGAGGTTTACAAAGAAGAAGGTGATGCATTCAAGGCTAGGTTCAGAGACCTACTTGGTAGAGGCGGCACAAAGAGTGTAAGGGACAATCTTTTGGACTTTGGCTTTGATATCTCTGAATCCTCATTCTGGGAACTTGGGGCAAAACAAGCTAATAGATTCCTTGAAGAGCTGAGAGCTCTCTTGTGATCGAATACAATTGGACACCAGATTGAAATTTGGGATTCATCGTGTCGCACTCATAATTGTTAGAACACGTGTTCTAAGTATATTTTCGTGTCCCTTTAATATACTAGAATGGTACAAAATCACAAGGAGTTGTATTGGGGCATACGACTATGACACGTTGCATTGTAGCGAGATACACCGACACCACGGACCCTGATGACCAAAGGTTTCTCTATGGTCGTTCTGAACCGTCTTCCCATGTTGATTATGTTTCTTCCAACCTTCACTGGGTTCGCGATATTGAAAATCTTGTTCGCCTTGACATTTCATGCAATTATATCAGTCAAATCAATCTCGCTCCTCTTGAAGGGTGCAAGACACTGAAGTATCTTGATTTGAGTGAGAATGCCTTAGAAGATGTGGATCTTACACCACTAAAATCATGCACTAAACTGGAAACATTGGATTTGTCATACAACAGAATTCAAGATATTAGCTTGACACCTCTCATTGACTGTAAATCTCTGCGCTACTTCTACATACATAACAACAACTTGGATACAATAAACATAGCACCTCTCCACCATCTTCATCGATTGCAGAAAGTGATCATTGACAATTTACGCGCAGCTAAACCTGTGCCTATCTTCAAAGCAGAGTTCGGAGATAATCCTCCAAACTTGAACGATGTTCTCTATGCCATGACTTTCAAAGCAGACAGACCTGATTGGTTGCATGGGTGTCCCCAAGTCAAAATAATCCGTTTAGGTGCAGAATCCTATTCAACTCATGTCCGTAAGTATGGGTGGGAATCTGTACATAAGCATCTAGAAGCCACGAAGAAACTCTTACCACCTAAGAGAGATTTCCTTGCACAATTAGCAATCTTAGAAGACCTAGGTATGCCAGAGTTAGCGTGCTATGATGGAAGTATATCAGATATTATAGCGATAATTCCTACATCAGGAACATATGAGGAAGGATTGTTAGAGATTCAGGCAAAACTCATCTCAATGCTTAGTATGCAGCTTGAGAATGGAGGAAGTACGCTCTTCTTTGACATCGACCGACTTGCAACTACCCCGGGGAGTGTATTAGTACCTCAAATAGTTTCTCGGAGAGGGAAAGAACTGAAGGAGCTTATTTTGTATCAGCTTGATGAGAGAGTCAATCTCATGCCTATGTGGCTGACAGGTTTCGGTTTCAATATCTTGCGAGCAGCTGGTTGCGGAAGAGAAGAACGACATACTGTGCTACCAAACATCCTGGAAAGATCATCGTCAGATATTGGAATCTCTATTCCTTTGAAAAACACAAAGTCGCACAAGAAGTATCAAACATTAGGTAGTTCTCCTTCGAAACCATTGCTTGACCATCTTCTTTCAATTATTCCCAAAACAAACGACCTCCATCCATACAGGTAGTTAGCAAGGCATAAATTGTCGTTTTCAACTAATCTGCATTGTTGCTATTGGATTGAGTGGTGAATTCTGTGGACGAGCTGGACAAGAAGATTCTTGGTGACTTCATGATAAATTGCAGGGTTAGTTATCAAGAGTTGTCTCGTCGTTATGGAATATCTGCTAATGCAATCCGTAGACGGATTCTCAATCTTGAAGAATCCGGTGAAATCAGTGGATACTCACTCTTACTCTCTGCTGAAATGTTAGGAGTTCATCGCATTCTTGGTCTTCTTACCTCTGACGGTTCAAGAGACGAAGTAGAAGTTATGGATGAGATAGGAGATCACGCTGGAGTTATTGCTGCCGCTGCTTATTCAAATGGTACCTATGCTCTTGTTGGAGAGTACAGGATCCCAGAAGAATTACATGAACTAACCTCACACTTACGCACAATAGAGAGTATTGAAAAAGCAGAAACCCACCAGATTATTCAAGCGCACGGACAACCAATTGAACTCTCCCGAATGCATCTCCGTATCCTTAAGCCTCTGATTAGTGAACCTCGCCTTTCAGTTGTGGAGATCTCTAAAAAGAGTGGACTCACTGCTCGACGAGTTCGACGATTATTAGGTCAACTAGAAGAGAGTGGTGCAGTCAAATTCCAAGCCCTTGTTGAACTGGGGGCTGCAACTAGTATTCCATTTCTTGCGCGTGTGACCTGGGATGAACGCAAGACGACCTACCGAGAGATATTAGATTTGATAGAGCAGAAGTATCCTCTCTCTCATTGGGAAACCTATGTTTCTGCATCCGAACCAGTTCTTTATTCCCTCATTGCTGTAGAAGGTTTAGTTCAGGTTAACGAAATTACAAGAGACCTCCGAAGTAATGACAAGATAGAGAGCGTGAAAGCACTCATCAGTATGTTCCACAAGTTCTATGAAAGCATCACCCAACGGACGCTCCATAGTATGATTGAGGAAGCCTATCCAAGTACTTCGGAAGATTAGTTCATTATGGACTCTTCGAATTGTTTTCATCAAACGTTAACGTTTGGCATTTTCAACTGCAGATAATAATTGTGAATGTTTCTAGTTTGTTAAAATCCATTAAACGACCGTTTCCATCCAGATGAGATTCGGCACACACATATTCCCGTCAAACGTTTGACGTTTGACGCTTACCAAATGATTTATATGTGTTTAGCGCTAAGTTTGATGTGTGTCAAACGTTCGGTACGTCACAAGCCGAAGCGTTTGATGAACCTTTATACGGTGTATACAATGTCTACAACTTTCAACACAATCCTCGACGACATGAAGACAAGCCTCAGGCAGGCATATGGGAGTACATTGAGTTACTTCCTTGCTAACTTGGGCATGATCATTGTCGTTGGAATACTCGCAATGGCAATTGCAATTCCTGTCGCAATTGTTGCGTTCTTTGCTCTCGCTCCTTGGAGTGAAGCATCATTTGCAGCTATGTCCGCATGGGCAAGTGCTAATCCTCTCTTCCTGGGTGGGATTGGAATCCTCTTTTTGATTCCCGTGATTTCACTGTTCCTAGTAGTCAGTGGATCAATCTACGGAATGAGCCATCAACTAGTTACGACTGGTGAGACCAAGGCTGAAACAGCTTTCTCCTATCTGAAACGCAAGTTCTTGACATTCTTCGCAACTGGCGTTATCCTCACTATCTTTGTCTTGGTTCCTCCCATAATCGTCTGGGGTCTATCCTCCTATGCTATGGGTTACACAATTACTGCATCCGCTTCCACTCTATTGTCGATCTTCACTTTTGTGTGGGTCTTCATTACTGCTGGTCTTACCTCTATGGTCTGGCCTGCTGTTGTCAGTGGTAAGGGTGTTCAGGAAGCGTTCAAGGAGTCCTACTCTCTATCCACCCGGTACTTTGACAGGGTCTTTGGACTACTTACCGCCATTGTGCTTCTCCTCGCCACCACCTTCGGTCCCATAGCTATTGCAGCATTTGCAATGGCAGCGTTCGTTCCACCAATTACAATGTTCTCCCCAATCATCCCAGCCATGATCGGTGTTGCATTGTGGACTGTGATGTCAGTCTTCCTTTGGCTCCTTCTCTTCTTACCTATGGTAAGGATTGCATGGACAAGGGTTTATCAGGAACTCACTGGCGGTACGATTGCTTCACAGATTCCTGCTGAAGTTCCAATCGTCTAGGTGTAATGAACATGAGAGTGTCCTCGAATGAAAACTTTGAAGACACTCTCTTACTATCTTTCTAGGTGTGAAAAACAATGAAAAACGCGAGCTTCTCAACAATTATTGAAGACTTGAAGATTAGTTTCAAGTTTGCAACGAAGAATATCATTTCTTTCCTTTTAGGAATATTTGGTGTTCTCATTGTATCTGGTCTACTAATTGTCGTTGTTGCTGCACTGATATTCCTTCCCTTACTCTTCATAATTGGTATTGGAAATATTGTACCATTCTTTGAATCGTTTGCTGGTCTGGAGACTGTGGGAATTGCCAATATTGCATTAGGTGCGATTATGTTTGCACTACCTTTCTTGGCTCCATTCATGGTAGCAATAGGTGCAATGTTTGGCATGGGTCGTGAAATCGTAGAGAGTGAAGGTACAAGTGCTGAAGGTGTCTTTACTTGGTATAAGAAGAAATTCTTCTCCCTTGCTGGAGGTGGAATGGTTCTATTCCTTGTTGTTGTTGGTCCCCTGATGCTAGCTCTATTGATTGGAACTCTGATCTATGGAGATCAATTTTTAACTATTGCAGTCATCAGTTCGGGTCCTGCAAACTTTACCAATCCCATTGCAATCGGTCTTTTATTGATCTGGTTTGCCGTGAGTACTGGTTTACTATCAATGCTCTTTCCTTCAATCATCGATGGATATTCGGTGTTTGAATCAATCAAAAGATCTGTAAAGATGAGCATCAAATACTTTGACAGAATCTTTGGTATCTGGATGGCATTCTTGTTAATCTTAGGCGCATTGATTCTTCCACTAACCTTGATATCTTTTGTCGTCAGTCCTACTAATCCTGTATTCACTATCGGTGCCGGAATTCTGATGATATACGCTATTCCTGCAACTATAATCTTGATACTCCTCTACCTTCCTGCAATGACGATTGGTCTAACCAGGACTTACATGATCCTTACTGCTAACGAGGATTATGATGAAACCCTAGAAGATGGTTCCGGTCCAAGTTTCATCGGAGGTATATAGAAAAATGTCTGGCTCCAAGAAGAGAAAACCACGAGTCAAAGATATGGAAGTCATAGAAGACAAGAAAATGATCAAGCTTCTGATGGAGCCTACTCGTGCTAAGATCGTCTTTGACTATTTAGTCAAGGGATCGATGACAGTCAAACAGCTCTCGGAGGTGACTGGAAAGAATCCAGGAACTATCCTCCATCACATTCAGAAGCTGAAAGAAGTTGGTCTTGTTTTTGAAGAACGGACCGAGCAGACCCAAACTGGTATTGTTCAACGATACTATCGTGCATCCGCACGTGAATATCGAATGGGTATCAGTGAGATGGTGCAAGCCACCGGGGATGATGCAACAAAACGCCTGAAGTCCATAATTAAAAGTCTCTCAGTCTATGGAATTGACGTACCAGAGCGTCAGATTGAGTCGGCTGTGGATCTACTAACGGCTATGATAAATCGCGAGAACGAGATTAGTTCTAGCAATCTTATCGAGAATGAGGATGAGTACGATAATCTCCCATCCTCAGACAGAGGTGATGTATCGCGAATCATGCGTCGCTTTGTTCTGGAAGAAGATTCGCAATATAGAGAGCTTCGAGAGAAGTGGACAGCTTTTCTCAGGTCTCATCGAAAAGGTGTATAAATTGAGTAACTACCAAAGAAATACAAGTCTTGTAATTTGCATCTTCGCAGTTTTAGTGATTGGTGCCATTGGAATCGGTTTGATTTCTTACTACGGAACTGACACTTGGAATTGGAATGCAAATCCAGCAACCACAGACTTCTCATTCGAAGCTGAAACTGGTGCTATTAATGAAACCGTGACTCTAGATATAGACATCGCAGTTGGCGGCGTATCTATTACGTTCGTAGATAATGAGTCACTGCTATATAAAATCGACATTGAGGTGCAAAACACCACTCTTGAGACCAAAGGAAATCCTACAGTTACTTTCGCAAGCAACACAATAGGCCTTACCTATCCTGAAGCAGGTGTTAACATCACTCTTGGCAGTGGTGTCAACTATACTATTGATGTCGATGTGACAACTGGTGGACTTTCAGTCGTAATGGGTGTTGGTGCACACGTTGGTGATGTATCACTAGATACAACTACAGGTGGAATTTCCCTTGTGACGACTGACGATGTAGTGCTGATGGGGAATGCAACTTTTGACCTTGATGCCACAACTGGGGGAATTGACCTCACAGTTGATTATCCGACTGGTGTTGGAGGTAGTATCGAGTGTGCAGTAGGTGTTGGCGGCGTTGATATAACCGCTGCAGGTTGGACTATGATAACTGCTAACCACTACGAAACATCCGACTATAGTACAGCGGCTCAGACACTTACCATCATTGCTCAAACGACCACTGGCGGTATTGACGCTACAGTCATATAGTGTTTTCTTTCGAAGGGGTACTACCCCTTCCTTCCTTTTTTTAATTTCAGCTAGTGAACCAGTTTATTTATTTAAAGGATACTGAAATCCTGCTCATCATGCCCGAGAAGAATGGGGGTCCTCCTGGGATTGATATGCGTCAGTACTTTGTCATCCCTCCACAAGAACTATACCTATCGGATTTTGATAATCATGGTGAATGGATTCTTGACCTAGGTGGGGGCGGTGAAGGCATCATCGGGATGATGAAAGGACGAGATGTTATTGCCATCGATAGACGTAAGGATGAGCTTGACGATACATCGAATGATTCACTCAAAATCGTCATGGATTTGAATGAGATTAACTTCCTAGATGGAACCTTTTCCATAGTCACTGCTTTCTTCACCTTCATGTACATCCCTGAAGAGAATTTTGAGGGAATTCTCAAAGAAGTATGGAGAGTCATGAAGCCTGGTGGTGAGTTACTGATATGGGATCCAATCTTCAAAATTCCTCCTGAAGAACGTGAAAAGAAAGCTGCAGTAATTCCTCTCACGATTCATTTACCAGATGGACGTGTAAATCAGACAGGGTATGGTGGCCCATTGCGTGATTTAGATGAATCTGCTGTACTCGCACCAGCAGAGAAGGTTGGATTCAAGGTTCTTGATAAGAAAGTGGAAGAATTCACTTACTTTATTCGACTTCAAAAACCGTAGAATAAATATCGGAATACCAAATCATTCTTCTTAAAGTAAATCATCAGATATGGAATATGACTGACACATTTGGAAGAATACTACGTGATGCTCTGGAGGGGAAGGATTCCAGCTACATCATTGAGAGAGATGATGGCTTTATCAGACATGCATCTGGTGTCCCCTTAATTCAACCCTATGAGGAATGGCACGAAACTGAGAAAGAAGCTATCATTGGTCGAGAGGGTCCTTTCTTGGATATCGGTTGTGGTGTTGCTCGAGTTCGTGATTACGTTAAGAGTCAGGAAGTAGAGTATTACGGAATAGATCTCTCTCCCATTGCAGTTGATATTTATCAGAAGAGAGGTCACAAGAACGTGTTTCTTATGTCTGCAGACAATATCAATTTTGATTCACCTCTCTTCAAAACAGTAGTTCTCTATGGGAATAACTTTGGTCTAGTGGGGTCTCCTGAGGGTGTTGTGAAGATGTTAAAACAACTCCATATGATTACAACTAAAGATGATGTCATTCTTGCTGGTTCAAGAGACCCTGAAGTAACTGATAATCCAATGCATCTTGATTACCACGCAAAAAATCGAGCTGAAGGAATAGCTCCATGTCAGGTCAGATTGAGAAATAGATACAAGGATGAGGTTGATGACTGGTGGTACTTGTACTTCTGTGGTTTAGACACAATGAATGGGCTAGCTAAACAAGCAGGTTGGTATCTTAATACTGCCTTTGGTGGTCCAGAATACAATGTAGGTGTCCTCAAGAAATCATGATTGATTTTTTCGATAAACTTTTATAGAAATAACAGTTGGTCCGACCAACCTTTTTGAGAGGAATTAAACATGAGTAGCAGACAGACTACACAGAAGGTTCGAGAGTTTGAGATGACCTTAGAGGATGCTGGACGTCTTGCTGAGTGCCTAAACTCATTCGATGACTCGGACAGCTGGCCTGGTGGTTTCACGCATGGGAATCCCTACACAGCAGAGCGTGTGTTCATAGAGTGGTCTAAAGAGAAGAATATCCGAGTTATTGTCGGCTACTCAGGCGACAAGATTACGGGTCACTGTAACGTTGGTAATGCTGAGCTTGATGCAGAAGCGGCATACGTAGGATTACTAGGTGTCAATCCCGCCTACCAAGGTCAGGGTTTTGGAAAAGCAATGCTCATCGAGGCTGCTCAGGCAGCAGCAGATGTTGGAAAACGACGAATTGACCTACACACTTGGGGTGGCAATTTGAAAGCTGTGCCGCTCTACAAACGTGTCGGATACAACTGGGTTCCTGGAACAAGGGTCCTCATGGAGTCACATATTCCTGGAATAATCGGTGCTGAGATGTTCAAGGAATTCTTTGAACGCTATGATTGGTATGATAGTTACAAAGTCTATGTTACTCAAGAGATGGATGATTTCGTAGAAGATGGTGTCGGAGTATTTCGTTACAACTTCGAAGGTGAAAATGGGGACCTTCTTCACGTCACAATAGATCGTGAGGCGAAAGGTATCTGTGGCTTTGTTCTAACCTTGGATGGAAATACTATTTCTGCTGAAGTAAGACCAGCTGAGCATACTGGTTACATTGGTTTCGGTCCCACAAAATTGGAATTGAAGATACGGAATTCATCAGATATTGATTATCCCTATATAATTAATGTACAACCTGTCAGAGATGTTTTAATTGAGTTAGATGGTGAATTTTCTGGAACTCTCTCTCCACATGAAGAAGTTTTACTTCAAGGGACTATTGCAATCAAGCCAGAAGCTAAACCTTTGGATAGGGAAACAAATACGTTTGAGAAGGCAAAGACACAAGGTGAGTTCACAATATCTCTTGGAAGTCGTGAAATCAAACTGTTTTCTGGTGTGATCCCGACCGAAGCATTAGCTATCAGTACTGGGCCAATGTATCCATGCATTGCTCCTGGTGAAGAAACAACAATAGGAATAGGTCTTCAGAACAATTCACAGGAAGCGGTTCGTGGTGAAATCTTGCTTCAATTTCCTACACGAATAGACCAGAACAATAGAACGATTGACTTTCAGATAAAACCTGGGAAAGCGACCGAGTTACCTCTGAAGATTGAAACAAAAGACACTGATGATAATACGATACTACCAATAAAAATCAACATTTTCGTTTTTCAGGAATCCTCAAAGATTTCCCTAATGAAAAAAACTCTCAATATTCCAATAATTGGTGCATCGGGAGCTGTTGTCTATGAAGGTCTTGGTAATCACTATATCCTTGAAACCGAATCTATCCGTATTGGACTACAGAAGACTCCTTCAATGGCTCTCACATACTGTGAGTATAAACCTCTGAATGAATTATTTACTGGCTGGGGTTTGCTTCCTGATCTTGGCTATCCCTTTTCAGGAGAAGGAAGTGAGTGGTATAAGACGGAATTCAATGTAAGTATGAGCTCATCTGAGAAGACTGCTGAAATTGAGCTTACCGCAAAATCAGAGGAGCGGCCAGGCCTTCGATACACAATCATTCATCGTATTCATAGTGGAATTGATCTACTGGATACCATCGTTAAGCTGGAGAATACAGGTTCTGAAGATATCTCGAACCTGGGGATTCAAACAAGTGCCTGGTATCGAGTCCTCCCCGATCAAATGCAAGTCCCACTACGTAATCAAATTGTATCTATTGCTGCTGTAGACTGGTATGGTAATCGTCAACTACCACGTAGTCCAAAAGAATATCATGAATCTTGGGTGGCAACCAGGAAACAAGGTGATGGTTTACTATTCGGTTGGTTCTGGGACCCACACTATATTGAAGATGTATCCCTCAGACGCACTTCCAGTACTCCTGTGTTTGAATACAAATTACCTGATCTCAAACCTACTGATGTCATCCAGTTCAATCCTTGCCGATTTATCATGACTCAAGGAAATTGGGAGAAAATTCGAAACATATGGACTCGAATCAATGGCATCTCTGAATCAATAGCACTTGATGAAAGGACAGCTCCAACATCTGATTTGGAGTTCGAATTGGTCCACAAAGCATCTGTAGTTGAACAAGGAAATATATCACCAATATTTGTAGACTCTTCAATTGAAAACGAGATGGAGTTCCGATTGCGTGTTGTTCACGAGAATCCTATTGCTGCTGAATGTTCTCTTAGGATGCCAAAAGGGCTCGTGATCAACGGAAAAGATGGCCTCACATTCAAGATAGATGAAGTGAGTATTGACAAACCATTTCATCTTCCAGTCAAAATAACTACAACAGGTAAGACATCTTGGTTCTGTGAGAGTGGCGAAATTGTCCTGAGATTTCCAGCTCGTATTGTACGAAAACGGATAGATGCTGTGGTATTTGATTCATCTCTGATTCCTAAGCGAGTAAATTCAGTTGAGGAAGAGATGGAGCTTATGACAACAACAATCGATGACTATACTATAGCAGTATCTCCTCAGAATGTTGGTTCACTAGTTCGATATGGGAAAATTGGAGAACCTAGCATGTTCTTTGATACATTCCCGAAGGTAGGTCCATTCATCTGGTGGGACAAGGTATATAGTGGAGTCACGCCGGTGTTAACTGGATTTGATGTTTGGGATTGGGAAACGGGTCTTTACAAAGAACAATGGACAATTAGTGAAACGAAGATTGGTTCTTGGATTGGATATGAAGCAAAAGCAACCCTCCAACATTCTCCGGGAATCAAGGGGCTAGATGTCACAATGCGATTCCTAATGCTATCTGGAACACCTCTAGTGCGGTTGGAGGTTAAAATTGATAACTCTAGTGAACTCTGGAAGCGACCATTCATGGGCTTCAAGTGCTTTCCAACACCTGGTGGTGATGTCCAGAGCAATATCCATACCATCCGTCAAGGACGTAAGATTCAGTATGAACCAACTGGAAATTCAGCTGACATCTGGGCATTTCCTGAGGCTGGTTGGGGTGCATACGAGGGTCAAACAAGTGGAAAAATCTTGGGGATCGTTTCAACCATCAAGACAAGGGAATCCCTCGCAATTGATACTCTTGGAGAAAAGGCGCACCATCTAGTCTTCCGCACACAACCCATGATAGCATCTGGAGCTACCTCTAAGGCATCATTTTACTTGTTCGACGCTCAATCCGTAGAGCAAGTAGAACAAATGAAGAATCTGCCAACGAAGATTGAGTAAGTCGATCATCCAATACGTTTGATCCTTGCCTTGCACTCAACCGCCTTAGTTGCATCTCCATTCTGTTCGAAGAGACTCTGTGCAACCACCCATGTGCGCTTTGCCTCATCTGGTCTATCTAACATTTCCAACATGAGGGCTCGATAATAGAGGTGCATAGGATTGCTGGGTTCAACAGAGAACGCTTTGTTGAAATCATCAAGGGCATCTTCGTGCCGTTCAAGTGAATAATAGATAAGTCCTCTTTGGTGTGCTACTCCGGCATTATCTGGTTCCAAAGCAAGGGCAGTATTGAGATACTCCAAAGCAGTGCTCTCATCTTGCATCAATTGCATTACTGTTCCATTTCGTACCCACGCCTTGACATACTCTGGATTTGCATTTATTGCCTTTTGATATGCATTTGATGCCTGTTGGTATGACTTTCGTGATCTGTGGAGATCTCCTTTCTTTATCCAGAGTTCTGGATCGTCAAACTTGATACTTATCGCCTTGTCATAGTAAAAAAGTGCAGTTTCAAGGTCGCCTTTATCATAATGAATATCTCCCATAGTGGCTAGAGCATATGGTTGTTCTGAGTCAATTGCAAGAGCATCTGTGAGGATTTCAATTGCTGCCTCATGCTGTTTCAACGAAAAGTAAACACTGCCTAACTCCATCATTGCTGGGAGAAATTGGGGGTTGTGTTGAATTGCTCTCTTCAACCAAGTAACTGCGAGCTCTGTCTTCTCTATTGCTTTGAAGTATTTGCCCTTAACAAGGAGCGCTCTTGGATAGTCTGGGCGGATATGAAGCGCTCTATCTAGGTTCTTATTGCACTCATCGAATTCGCTCAATCTCAGTTGTGCTTGGGCTAAATACACCAATGCATCCGTATTATCAGGTTCTAGTGCTAAAGCGCTTCCAAAACAACTTATTGCATCCTTGGGGTCTCCTACTAGAAGGTACGTTAGACCCATATTGATCCATGATAAAACCTGTTCACTATCAAGACCTAGGGTCATTTCATATAGAATGATAGCACGCCCGTAGTTAGCTTCACGAAGGTGTAAATCTGCCAATTTTGCAAGCATCGGGGGGACTCGTTCATCATATTTTATTGTATCCAGAATTTTCTGGAAATCTCTTTCGAGGTCTCCCAGCTGCCTTCTCTCACGTGTCATGATTGCTACTGGTCGTATCCTCTCAGGCTCAATGTTTCCTGGAGGGGTCTGTTTTTCGAGTTTTGTCGATATCGACTCTAACAGCTCTTCAGTATTCACGTGTGACCCCTTGGAGAATTCTCACTACTCTTCTTATCAAACTTTGCAACTTCCCGTTGGTTGACTGGAAATGGTCATATGCTGTTACACTTACTGACTTTGAGGTTCACCTTGATACATCTCTATAGCTGCTTCTAGTCGATATACTCACTTCACCTGCATCCCACAGTAAACCTTCAGAAGATATACGCAAAGACACTCAGCGACAATAGGAAGATGGCCAGATAGTAGGTTGGCATGATCAGCAATTCAGGTCTGGAGAGTTTGTGATGGAACTCGTTGATTGCAATGATTGAATCCGATAGTATGAAGATTATGGCACCAACCACTGGAATGAATCCCCAGAGTGCCCCTGTAGTCAGCCAGAGGAGCAATGATGTACTGATTGTTGCTGATACCAATATGAAGTAGAACGAACCTGCCCTCAAGACAAAATCTGGCACTTCAGGACCTGATGACTGAAGATATCTGATGAACATGAAGACGTAGACAATCAAACCTCCGAAGCAGACAATTACGATCAGCATACTTGTGAAATCTAATGTGAAACTGACTGTTTGCCACAGGAAATTCACAGTGTAGAATAGGTGTGCCAGGAGGAACATTCCTATTCCTGGAATAATATCCTTCTCCATTGCAACATCTCCCAACATACAGAAGAACAATGCAATTCCAAGGAGAATGTAGAACAATGAACCCGAAGGCAGAGCATAGAAAACATAGACCAATGCAGTCAAAGTTGGAATGGCTTTTACGAGTGTCTGATATGATGCTACTGAGGCATCTGGATATCGATCCTGCAGAATCGAAGAGATTATCGCAATGACCCAAAATATCGCACCATAGATGAGTAGTGACATACTCCAATCTACAAGCGATTCCAACCCTTAAGTTGTACGTTTTCTCTAACCAGACGGCACATGTACTGTTTGTGATGCCTGATGAAGTAACTTGTCGACATCGCCTTGGCAAACTTACGTAAGTCTGGAATTAATAATGCTAAATAATGAATATAGAAACTAAATAGGGACATTTGTTCATTTTCTATCGGACAGGGGTTCACAGTCAGTATCTAAAATCCCGCAATTCGAATTCACTATAGTTCACCGCAGTCGCAATTGCAATTACGACATGGATGGTGACGTTCTGCCTGACGGATTGGCTTAAGGTAATGAATCATCGCGTGAGTGACCAAACTATCACGACAATCAGTGTAATGCAAAGCGTTATGATCATGATTGGATATTCCTTTCTGTCATGGGATTTGAACCATCCGGTGATACCAATAGTGCCTCCAATAATTATGGTGATAAGCAGTGAAATCATGAGAGGTGGTTGCAAAGATAAAGGGATTATTCCAGTTACTGCAACTATGGCCATGATAACAAGACAGAGAAAAACTGTCAAGTAGCCAACTGCGAAAGCAGGGTGACGTGTTCTATTGTATTTAAACTCCAATTTTACCATCCTCCGATTCAGTATGTGACACTAGTAGTTCAAGAGTATTGAATTTTGCGTTCGATTGGGTATTATGCAACAATCTTGACCGGTTTCAGGTTCACAATCCTGTGCTCACCCTCGACACTGTCATACTCGACCATGCCAACAAGCTCGCCCTCAGCACCCGGTTGGAGCTCGAACTCAATCTCCACCACAGAGACCGTTCCGGGTACAATCTCACCTATGGTTTCGGTCTTAATGCTGTCAGTCAGATCTGGCACTCCCAGTACCACCTGCACATTATGCATCGCGTTTTTCGAACCGTTCCGTACGACCACGCCAAACACCACCAGTCCGCCTCGAATCTTGTAATCCACCATAATTTCCATGCCGGGTTCAAGTCCTAGGCTTGCAGGTTCTGCTCTTGTGATGAACTCTTCAACAAAGTAGGTTTCCTTGATGCGTTTCACAGCCACCGCAATCACAAAGATGCCAACGAAGGCTATCAGCAATGGCCAGATCCAGTGCACTGTCGGCATGAAGTCTGACCCGTCCATGAGACCATCTCCATCTGTATCAGACAGAAGCGGGTTTGAACCGTATACGAAAATCTCATCGTAGTCGCTCAAACCATCCAGATCTGTATCTGGACGCAGTGGATCCGTACCATAGGTGTTCCATTCTTCGCCATCGCTCAACCGATCATTGTCTGTGTCATTATCGCGTGGTGCAGTGTGGCTGGTCATGACCTCTATGTAATCACTCAACCCATCAAAGTCTCCATCGCGCAGTAAGGGGTCTGAATCATAGATCTGAATCTCCTGTTGGTCGGTTAGGAGATCATAATCGGTATCCGGATTATTTGGATCTGTACCATAATCAAAGATCTCCGCGTAATCTCCTATGAGGTCCGAGTCAGAATCATAGGAAGTTGCATCAGTCTCGTAGACTATTATTTCATCGTAGTCAGAAATCATATCAGAATCAGTATCATTTGACAGGGGTGACGTACCATATTGCAAGTATTCTGCCCCATCCAGCAATAAGTCTGAATCTGTATCCGGATTTTTGATTCCAGTTCCAAGGGTGATTTCTAGCCCATCAATTAAGTCATCGTCATCAAAATCAGGATCTAGTGGTAATGTGAAATAGATTCTTAATTCATCGAGATTACTGATTCCATCCGAATCGGAGTCCCAGTCTGCATCTGGTGTAATACCATGTGTTGTAGGGTCATTCGGGTCGGTATCTGTTAAGACCACTTCTTCGTAATCGCTGAGGAAATCAGAGTCTGTATCATTCAGCAAAGGATTGGTCTCATAATCCAGAATTTCTTCTCCATCTTCCAGTAGATCCATATCTGTGTCTTTCAGAATAGGTGATGTGCCATATTCATCAACCTCTTCGAAGTCATCCAACCTATCATCATCTGTGTCTCGTTCTAATGGATTTGTGAAGTAGATATCTATTTCTTCTCCATTAGTGAGACCATCTGAATCTTGGTCATCATTGTAGTCTGATAGACCGTTATTATTGCTATCGGGGTCCCTCGGGTCGGTTTCAGTGAGTACACATTCTTCCCAGTTGGTCAAGAGGTCCCTGTCCTCATCATCCACTCCATCATTTTTCCCATCTAGGTCTGTATCCCACGTATTGGGTGAGGTCTTAGTGAGCCTGACCTCCTGCAGATTTGTTAGCATGTCACCATCCAAATCCTGGTCCGCATCCGAAATACCATCCATCTGGGTGCTATACATGGTAGGGTCAGAGAAGGTCAAGTGTACCTCTTCATAATCTGTGAGATCATCGAAATCTGTATCGCTTTCGCGTGGGTTCAGTGCCCCTGGACCTATTTCTCGAATCTCGGGTATACCACCGATATACACTGTCATGTTTAATCCGTCTATCTCAATATCGTCTCGCAGTCCATCAGAGTCTGTATCCGCACGTAGAGGTGAAGTGTTGTAGATATTGAGCTCTTCACCATCACCTTTGGTATCTCCATCAGTATCAAAACGCAAGGGATCGGTTTCGAAGACCTTTATCTCATCATAGTCAGAGAGGTCATCAGAATCCGTATCTGTACTGTTTAGCAGGGTGTGCCATGTAAGGGCTTCTTCTCCGTCTTCAAGACCGTCGTTATCCGAGTCTCTGTCAAGAGGGTCGCTGGACCAGTAGAAGAGTTCGTCCCTGTCGCTTAACGTATCATTGTCCGAATCCCAGTCAGTTGGTGAGGTCCCGCTGACAAAGATTTCGTAATAATCTGAGAGCAGATCAAAGTCAGTATCAACAAGTGTACAGTTGGTTTCGTAGAGGTAAATCTCATCTTCGTTGGTAAGTCCATCAGCATCTTCATCATCCTCATTATCAGGTATGCCATCACCATCAGTATCGTCCAGATTTGGATTGGTATGGCTGTTGAATATCTCGTCTGCATCGGCTAGGTCATCTGAATCAGAATCATCGCTGAGAGGATTCGTATCATACACATTGACCTCATCTCCATCAGAGATTGTGTCAAAATCCGAGTCCCAATTCTCCCAGTCTGTACCGTTTTCGAGTTCTTCTTTATCATTCAGTCCATCTTGATCTGTATCTGCTGTGAGGGGATCGGTTTCGTAGATTTGCCATTCTTCCCAATCGGAAAGTCCATCCCCGTCTGTGTCGTTTAGGCGAGGATCAGTTCCAAGGTCTATCTCGTCCTTGTCATTGATGAGGTCCGAATCAGTATCCGCCAAGTTGGGATCTGTACCGTACGTATTCCATTCATCACCATCACTTAGCTGGTCTCCGTCTGAATCCCAGTTAGTCGGTGAAGACATTGCCTCATAGATCTCAACATAGTCACTCACACCATCAGAATCCGAATCCGTTGAACTCAGGTCAGTGTGCCAGATGGTCCATTCATCAAAGTCAGAAACTCCATCATTGTCTGAATCTTGGTCAGTCGGTGATGAGCCAGAGGTGTAGACCTCAAAGCCGTCTTCAAGTCCATCATTGTCTGAATCTGGATCGGTTGCGTTGGAGAAGTACCCATAGATTTCAAGAGCGTTACTGAGACCATCATTATCATTGTCAAGGTTTCCATCAAGCACTCCAAGAATGACTGATGTAGCATTAAGTGGGTCAGTTCCTAGGAGTTCTATCTCCACGTAATCGTCGAGTTGATCCGCGTCGGTGTCTCGCACTAGAATATTAGTCCCGTAGAAAATCTCATCGAAATCTTCCAAGCGGTCACCATCTGTGTCATTTAGCAAGGGGTCTGAGAAGTAGACAAGAATCTCTAATCCATCGTCTAACCCGTCATTATCTGAATCTGCGTCTCCGGGTGAGGTGTCGTAGATATCGACCTCGTCGCCATTTGTGATTGAGTCGCCATCGGAATCGATTATGTAGTCACTGTGGATCCCGTCTGTCATCATGTTGTTCGGGTCAGTTCCTGTAATCTCGACTTCAATATAGTCAGAGAGCAAATCAGAGTCAGTATCATTATTCAAGGGATTTGTGAAATACTCGAAAACCTCATCGCCATCTAGTAATCCATCTTCGTCACAATCAGGGTTCAGTGGTGACGTGCCTGCATCATACTCTTCTGCAT
>CAZMBV010000004.1:0-16242 GCA_964564335.1 uncultured archaeon | reverse complement strand
TCTTCGTCACAATCAGGGTTCAGTGGTGACGTGCCTGCATCATACTCTTCTGCATCATCCAAATTATCTTGATCTGTATCTGCATTGAGGGGATCTGTTTCAGTAGGGTCAACAATACCGTTACGATTGACATCTTCTCCTCGCTCACCTAAGAGTGGCTCGTAGATACCGTTTCCATTCGCATCGAACCATCCGTCATATAACAGGTCATCATCTGTGTCCGGGTTTGTTGCGTTGAGACCCATGCTGATCTCTAATCCGTCCCGAAGCATGTCATCGTCTGTATCCCAATCTGTACAGTTGGTTTCATAGGTTCGAATCTCTTGGAGGTTGGTCAACCCATCATTGTCATAATCATCCGCTCCATCAAGAGTACCATCATCATCGCTATCGGGATTGTTGGGATCTGTCAAGAGAAGAAGATCAAAGACCTCTTCTGCATCAGTTAATTGGTCATTGTCCGAGTCTGCATCGAGGGGATCGCATTGATAGAACCACTCTTGGTAGTTATTCAATTCGTCGTTATCTGGGTCTTCCTCCCAATCATAGAGACCGTTATCATTTGTGTCATTATAGAGAGGGTCTGTCCCAGTCATCTCAACCTCGAACCAGTTCGGGAGTGAGTCAGCATCTTCATCATCGTCATAGTCTGAAATGGTATCCCCGTCAGAATCTGTCCTGTTGAACCATGTACCTGAGAGGTGTGTCACATTGGACCACGAGCCTGTGATATACAACTCGATACCGTTTGAGAGGTCATCCCCGTCTAAGTCTTCATCATAATCAGAAATATCATCATCATCTGAATCGTCATCGTTAACGTCTGTATGAAGCAGGTACCACTCATCACCATCTTTTACTCCGTCATCGTCCGAGTCGGGGTTTCGCGGATTCGAGAACGTGATGAAGAGCTCATTGTAGTTAATGATTCCATCGAGGTCCGAGTCTTCAAGATCGTCAGTGAGCGGGGAACCACCTGAATCTATGAGGGTGGGATTGGTCTGGGTGATGTAGATCTCCTGATAATTGGTCAATCTATCGCCATCGAAATCCCAGTCACCATCTAGAACTGTAGCATTCCAAGTGTGAGGATTAGTGGCATTCCAGCCACTTCCAAGATACTTGATTTCATCAGGGTCTCGTATCTTGTCAAAATCTGTGTCTACCAATGTAGCATTTGTTCCATATGTGATGACTTCCAAATAGTCGTTCAAGGTATCTCCATCGGAATCGCTATTTGTGACATTCGTGTGATAGGTATAAACCTCAAGGTCGTCCCATAGTCCATCAAGGTCTGTATCTTCTGAGTTAGGATCTGAGTCCCAGACATTGACTTCTTCTCCATCAGGAATTGAATCTGCATCTGTAAAGGGAGTCAGTGGGTCAGTGTGGTATATGTTGACCTCGTCTCCATCTGATAATTCATCATCATCTGTGTCGGAATCAAGTACTCCAGTCCCATAGATGACATATTCATCATAATCGTTGAGCCCATCATCGTCCCCATCTGCCTTGAGTGGGTCCGAATGAACAATCATCACTTCTTCATAGTCAGTGAGCTGATCCCCATCTGTGTCTTCATTAAGTGGAGATGTCTTGCTTACCTTTACCTCATATCCATCCGAAAGTAAGTCGTCATCCGAGTCCGGGTCATACACACCAGTCCCGATCTGTAGTTCCTTCCAGTTGGCTAGATTGTCACCATCCTGGTCATCGTAATAGTCAGTTATTCCATCATGGTCTGAATCGACGTCGTTGGGGTCTGTCTTAGTCTGGCGTACCTCTTGAATATTGGTGAGTTTATCACCATCATTATCGTCTTGTGCATCGTTAATGCCATCATCATCAGAGTCGGCATCGTTGGGTAGGGTAAGGGTGACGTTGTTCTCTTCATAATCTGTGAGTGAGTCTCCGTCCGAATCCGCAACATTGGGATTTGTTCCCAGATAGATTTCCTGCCAGTCTGTTAACTTATCATCGTCGGAATCCGCGTCGTTGGGATCTGTGCCATAAGTGATGACCTCTGTAAAGTCGGATAACTTGTCGAAATCTGAGTCGGGTAGGAGCGGTGAGGTGTCATACGTAAGGACCTCTTCACCATCTTTTAGCCCATCATTATCTGTATCTGCGTCATCATAAGCGCTCAACTCAATGAGAATCTCGCGAGCATCTGCCAGTCCGTCTTTATCAAAATCACGCCCGTAGGCAGAGACCGTACCTCCGTTGGTACCAAGGACAAACTCCTCTCCACCGAAATTATCGAGGTCTCCGTATGTGATAGCATTTGTAAGCCCAGCGATATTTGTTCTGAAAGACCTCCAGCCAGTAGCATTGTAGAGTGTGACTTGCCCGTTGGTTGTAGTGAGAACCTGTGCGTTGGTTGTTTGGCCGATATTGGGGAAGAGGATAGCGTTGACCTGTCCACCAAGGGTCTTGTTCCAGAGGGGTGTTCCAGATGAATCGAAGACACGTAAAGCAGCTTGAGATGTGCCCAGAGCGAGCTCGTGTCTACCTCCAGTGATAAGGTCCCCAATTCGCAAAGCAGTAACACTGTCTTCTGCTTGAATACTATATGCAAGAACTCCTGTTGAGTCCCACACACTCACTGTCCCATTGGAATTTCCATAGACTAGGTCAAGGTTAGCTGCAACGGTGAGGTCTCCGATACCCACAACATTGATGGTTGTGTTACTTGTCTTCTCAAAGACCATTGCTCCTGTATCTTGAAGCAGAGTGAAGCGTCTGTTCTGTGATGCTACAACAATCTCAGTGCGAGCGTCTGCGTCGATATCTGCACCTTCGAGTAACCTGACTTTTCCATTGCTAAGATAACTCCAGAGCGGAGTAGTGTCGATTTCAAAAGCATACACGTAGAAGTCATCGCAACCCACAACGACCTCTTCAAGCCCATCCCCGTCCAGATGAGCACCCGTAACCGCATAAACAGGCTCTGGAAGGGACATGTTCATCTGCACGCTCTTATCTGCGCCGACAACGAGGACTCCATCATCTGTACCAATGAGCATCTCCATACCTGCAGCAACAGTACCGTCGAATGCTGCTAGAGCATGAGGTGTTGAACCAAGATCCAACTGCCAAATCAATGTCTTATCCTGATCGAACAGAAAGAGCGAACCGTTCTGAGCAATGACTGCCACCTCCTCATAGGCATCCCCATCGAAGTTAGCGACAACAATGTCGTTGACCTGGGACCCAACTGTGGTGGACCAGACAAGAGCTGTGTCAAACGGCGCAATCTCTGCTAGAGTGTTTGGTGATTCAGGGCTTAGGATTGTAGCAGGTTGCATACCTGGTCCTGTTCCCTGTAGACTCACACCTGCAAGAATAAAGACGAATGCTAGAGTTATTATTGCCTGATAGGGTTTCATTTTGCGTTTCCTCCTATCTCATTATTATATTTCCAAGGTTTTACCTGGAAATAATCAAAGAAATCAGCTTCAACCATCTCTGCCCCTTCAAAGGGCATTTTCATCTCGTTGAACCATTTAATGACAGGCAGAAAATTGTCCTCCGGGTTGTCGATGAACAATTTCATTGCGTTTCTACCAGCTTGAGCAGTATATTGCACTCCAGGAATGGATGCCACCCTTCTAATGATCTCGGGTGTCATGGCGTGGAGAGTTACCTTGATACTCTCTCCTTTTCCTGGTAGTGATGCTATCAATTCTTCAGGAGTACCAAACTGACTGATTTCTCCCTCCTCAAGAAGAACAACCCGTGTACAATAATCCACGATTTCAAGGTCGTGACTGATGATGACCATGGTCGTTCCGAGTCTGTAATTGAGTTCTTTCAGATAGTTGAGGGTTTCGTGTCTGAGATGAGCATCCAGCCCAGTCGTTGGTTCATCTAAAAGCAAAACGGGGGGATCGTGTATCATTCCAAGGCATATTGATACGCGTTTTCTTTCTCCTCCGGATAACCTACTGACCGTCTTTGTCATCAGGTCTTCATCAAATCCGAGGATTTCAAGTACGTTTCGAGACCGTTTCTCTATCTCTTTCGGTCTGAGACCGTATAATCTGCCGAAGAATTGGGCATTCTGTAATGCAGAGAAGTCGTAATAGAGACTCAGATGTTCGAGTTGTGGTACATATCCGACGAGGAGACTGATGAGATATCCTTTCTTTGTGACATCATATCCTCCAACAAAGGCTTGGCCTTCCGTTGGATTGATTTGCCCAGTGAGAATTCTCAGGACTGTCGTTTTCCCAGCCCCAGAAGCACCTATCACACCAAGAAACTCCTTCTTATTAGCGAAGAAGGATACTCCTTTGAGCGCGTAGAATTTTCCAAAGGCGACCTTAAGGTCAATGATATCTATTTCTCGTTGGGTTTCTTTCGCATCATCTTTTTGCATGTTAGATGCCTCCCACTCTATCACTGACTCGGTCGAACATCTTTCGCCCAGCCTCGACACTCTCCATTAATACACGGAGCGCTTCGATTTTCTGTATCTGGTCAAGATCTTCTCTCTTGATCAATTCCTCTAGCTGTGTGAATGCTGCAAGAAGTGCGTTCAAGGTTGAATCTATGTCTTGGCTTAATTCAGTATCAATCTCAGGAATTCGTAGTCTTCTCTTCATCCTTCTTCGATTGTAGACGAGTCCGACCATGAGGGAACCGAAAATAGAAACTGATGTTACCAGTGCCAATTGAGACATTGTTAACCAGATGAATGGTTCTCCAGGTCCTGGTTCTACAGGTGGGACGTACACATCAAAGCTAACACTTGCATATGTCATTGCATAATTTTCGTCCCCTATTACAATGAAGATTCCATTGATTCTACCATCCGAGGTCCATGTACTAGGTGCAAATTGTGATGAGTATAATCCATCGACGACAAATCCTGCAATGAAGAAGGAGAGATTGCCGTCTGGCAACTCGTAAACAATTGCGACAAAGAGATCATCTACTGGGTCACCGTTCACGTCTGTAAGGTAGAGATTGAGATAGACGCTTTTGTCATAGGGATACGATGTAGTATTCTCTGCCAGACTAGTTGATGTGGTCAGAGTGTTTCTTAATAGGAACTGATTCAGATTATCGAGAAGTATGCTATTATTACATTTCACGAGATTCTTATTCATGAAGATCTTTGACGAACCGAAGATAGCAATTTCGGGTGTTGTCTGGTCAAGAATCCCAACACTATTTCCATTCAGACGCATCTGAGCGTTGGATTGATTGTTCATAACATATGTTCCGCCGCCAAGCCACACAGATTCAAGACCTGAACCAAGTCTTGATGTTGCTACGATATCTGTAGTATTTTCCGCTGAGTGTGTACCCTGGAGGTAATAGCCGTATTCAAACAGTAATGGATTCAATGCTGATATGTTCGCGTTATCATCATTATCTCCCAAGATTACCAGTGTGCCACCACCATCAGTGAACTCTCGTAGTATCTCTATATCTGTTGAATTGTATTCATCTGTTGGGGCGATGATAAATACTGTTGAAAATTGAGCAAGAAGATCTGCATCCAAATCCATACCTGGTGTTTCGATAAGGTCCAATCCAACATTAGCCATGGCTTTCTTCATATTTGAGAGTCCAGAAAACGTTGTCATTCTGAATGAATCAAAGAGCCCAGTTAATGAATCAAGACTTCCGAGGTCTCCAAGATTGAAGTCCATTGAAATGCCTGCGTCAGCAGACCCCACATCTTCTTGAGCTAGGGGGAAATCTAGTCCCGCAGTGTCGTTTCCACCTGATAGTCCACCGATGTCTCCAAAGCCCGTATCTCCCAGGAGCGATCCAAACCCACCTCCATGTGATGTATCAAGGAGCATCATTGCGCGTGGATATTCTAGAACTCTTTCCAGTGTAATGTTTGTTGACCAACCGTATTCTGTTTCGATGACATAATCACATCTATGGTATCCATCTACTCCTATTGGTGGTGCCATCAAAAATACCGAGAATTCATAGAATCCTTCTATCGTGTCCGCCTGTGTGAGAGACATATTACCCCAATCTGATGCATTTCCATAGTTTGTAATGGTCATATTTCCAAGAGACTCAGTCGTTGATAGAACAAAATTGTAAATACCAAAATCCGCAGGGAACCGAATATCAAATGGTGCGAATGGAAGCACTTTAGGAAACACTGAAGTTGATGATATTGGTTCAATGACAAATACATCTCGAATTAAGAAATTATCAAGTACTCCCACAATTAGAGTATTGATATTCTGGGTGAGTCCTAGTACAGCTTGCAAATTTGCCGCGACTGCCCAGATTGCAGTTCTTATTCCATTGCTTTCAGGTCGCCATGATGCAGTTACATTCACAGCTTGAAACGGTCTGATATTCTCATAAGAGGAATATCTAGCATAAAGGGCACCCTCATCACCTAGGCTCTCAGTAACGAGCATTGCACCAGTAGCATTTGAGTTGTAGACTCCTATATTCATAATAATTGCATAGGATTCATATGCCTGACCCTCTTCCGCGATTCTTGGTAGATCTGCTTCTACAACAATTAGGTCTCCCTGATCTGCAATTACTGAAGGAACTTCATTTATCCACATAGCATCAATAGACGCATCAAGAACAGTTCTATTCTCTCCGAAACCCATTGCTATTGTGACATTCACGGGATCATTGACATCCACTGTGCCAAAGTCCCATTGCATTCCAAGACCTACACTCCCGTCGAAAGTTGTACCCCCTGTTAGATTTCCATCAGTAATATGAGATGAAATATCTGATGAATTTCCCACCTCAAATGCAGAGAGTGGAATACTGGAATTCATTCCTACGTAGAAGTTACCATAACTCTCTGAGAGCCCGTAAGCGAATAATTGATCGTTGTCCAAGTCATACTTACCATGATCGTCAATACTATCTAGGTAGAGATCCAATGAATAAGACACAGCTAGGCTGACATTCTCTATTGGTTCAGAACCAAGATTTAGAATGTACGGTGTTATCCTAAAAGCTGTCAATGGAAGGTCAGAGTATTGCGTGAGATTGTAAGATTCCACAACCAAGGTAACATACACCTTGTCTTCATAGGAAAGAATTCCTACCTGCCGGTCATAGTTTGTAGTTGTAGATGATAGCACAACTTGATGGAGTTCTCTCTTCACATCAAACATCATAAGATTGGTTGGGTCCATATTATTCCATTTGAGTGAGAACATACCCATCATAAGATGAATACCTGAATCTTGGGGATTTCGTGTGTCTACTGCGACAATTGAGGTCCCAAAACTACTCATCAACATCATTGTAGATGCGTCATTTCCAGATGCAGACACTAGACCCAGCGCGATTAAAGGTATACCTGTGGTTCTATTGTAGGGATCACCTGGGGTCTGTTTTGTGCTCAAATAATTAAAGGCTCCTCGTAGATTGAGCAATCCTGCCCCTCCATCATTTGCACCATATGGAATTCTTGTTGCAGTGTCTCTAAGTACATTTCCTAGAGTTATTGGTGTGGCTCTATCAAATGCTTGAAGTAGAATTGCGGCTGCCCCCGCAGTGATTGCTGCAGAAGCTGCTGTAGTATCTGCAATTGTGTAATTCTCATCGAATGTTTCTCCTAGTGATCCTCCAAGTAGACCCCCTAACCCTCCAAGATCACCAAGATTTCCTAATCCAATATCTCCGAAACCTAGACCTGAAAGATCTCCAAAGGGCTTTGAACCTACGACTCCAACTCCCGGAGCCACAAGGTCCGGTTTCGTAAGAAGACCTAGTGACGGTCCTCTACCAGAAAAGTCAGGAATCTCACCTAGTGCAGTGTCATAAGCTCCAACACAGAATGCTGCTGCGTTTCCACCTGGTGACATCACAGTAAGATAGTCAGGCCCATCATCTCCAGAAGCGGCAACAATAAAGACTCCCTTTTCAGCTGCAACCTCTAGAGCAGTCGTCACCGCATCATTTGGTGCTCCCAACGTATTGAATGGTAAGAGAATAATATCTGCTCCCCTACTTGTTGCCCATTCTATGCCTGAAACTATCCAGCTAGGTGATGCAAAAAGCCCTCCAAGTGTAACTTTTGCTGACAGAAGAGTCGCCCCAGGGGCAATTCCTGCATATTTACCGTCCGATGAATTACCGTTATTAAGAGCAACCGATGCAGCGTAGGTCCCATGGCCAATGAGGTCAAGAGGAAGTGTATCAGCTTCGACAAATGATGCAAAAGATGCGACAGACATATCAGTACTGAGAGGGTCGACACCTGTATCAAGCACTGCAATAACAACCCCTGTCCCATTGTATCCTGCTTCGACTAGATCACGTGCACCTATTCTATCGATAAGTGGTACGTAATCCTCTGGATTCACTGAACTTACCACAGTGGTGTTTGCTTGTTCAATAGGTGCTATCGCATCTGACCAGATTCGAGTTATGATTTCATTTCTTGCCAAATCTACAATCTCTGAACTTAGCATATTGACTCGAAGCATATTCAGCGTTTCAAAAGAGTCGAGTAGTTTTGCAGTTTTATCGACAAGCATGATAGCATTCTTAGCTTTGAATTCAGCTACTGTATCATCATATCCAACGAGAACATCCAATCGCTCCTCCAGGCTAGTCATATTGAGAAGTGAATCATCGATCTTGTCTTGATATTGGAGATTCACTGATTCCGCACTTGCAGCTGGAAATATTGTAGTAATCCCACTAAGTAGGAGCATCACGACCAATGCACCAATCAACAGCATTCGTGTAAGCTGCATTGTTACTCGTGGGGGCTTTTTCATTCTATCACTTCTCAATTGTTCCTTGGATAAGGCCTCTTGTTATTGCAATATAGTAATCGACCATATCTCCCAAAGACTTGGTCTTAACAATTTTAACTCCTATTTCCTTCTCTTTGAGAGCTTCCACCGCGCGTTCCGCAATGATTTCAAGGGGTTCTTCGGTGAATATCTTTAGTAATTCTCCTCTCTGAAGAACAAACTTTGCTCCCTCTATTGCTTCTAATGTCTTTAGGGCTCTTGGGTCCACTTCGTGAAGTACGATTCCCACAGCAAAGCCTCTTGATGGCATGGATTCTTTCAATCTTGAAGGGGTTCCAAATGCCACCAGGCTTTTTCCTCTCAAGAAAACTGCAACCTTGTCACAAAACTCTGCTTCCACGGGGTAATGGGTGATGACAACAATAGATGTCCCATATTCTTGGTTAATGAAATTCAGGTATCTCCAGAGTTCATTTCTATTATCTGGGTCCAAACCTGAAGTTGGTTCATCCATCAGAAGCACTCTTGGATTGTGAGCAAGTGCAATACTAATGGAAACCCTTCTCTGTTGCCCTCCAGAAAGCTCCTCGGTAGGTTCATTTCCTTTCTCTAGAATTCCAAAGTCTCTTAGTAGAGTCTTGCCCCGCGTTATTAACTGCCATTCTGGAATATCGTACTGTTTCCCGAACGCGATGATATTTTCAAGAGGTGTAAATGTATCGTACATGTAAGAAAGATCTTGTGGGCAGTAACCAAAGAAGTGGCGTACCTTCTGGGTCTCTCTTGAGTCTATTCCTGCTATTCGACAGACCCCAGTACTCGGAATATCGCCGATGAGTGCCTTAACAGTTGTGGACTTTCCTGCTCCACTCTCACCAATGATGGCAAGCATCTCTCCTTCTTTCAAGGAGAATGAAACATTCTCAATGAGTTTCTTTCCGCTTTTGATCTTCACAGTAAGATTTCGAGTAGCCACAACATCTCTGTACTCGGGAGCTGCTTTCCACGCATAAGGCATGATGTATACCTTATTCGCAAGTACGGTCAGATTCGGGTTATAGCTTGGTCCCATGAGTAGCTGTGGTTGTGCAATATGGTAGATCTTAGAATCTCCAACATCTTCCTCGAGTTCTACTCGAATCTCGAGAGAGCCTTCTGGTAATATCGGCGCAGGAGCTGTAGCAGAACTGATTATTATTCCTTGAATCATAATTGGAAGTTTGTCACTTCCTCTCTTCCCCCAGACTGTACATGCAACATTTTGACTCCTCATCTTCTCAAGATCTTTTACTGCCTGCTGAAGATCTTTCCCCTCATAAAATAGGTCCTCTGCCATATTTCGTTTCAGGTAGTTTTGCACTGTGATTTGGGTAATAGATACATCTTGCTGTGAACCTCCAACTGTGAGTACTTTTTCAAGTTCTCCTGCTTTTTGTCGTCGGAGGTCTTCTTCTACAAAGACAGCAAGTAATTTACTCAAAACCCCCTTCTTGACCTTTAGAATACGTGCCCTAAAACGCACTTCTTTTCCAGTAACATTTAGAATCCCTTCTACTTCACAATGGAGTTCTCGATCTATTCGTGCTATACACCAATCAATCGCCTCACCAATTCTCGCGCTTGAGAAATAAGCTTCCTCGACAAATGCTGGTCGTTCATCATCCATTGAATCCTGAAGGTTCGTATCTGGTATCATATTATCACCTAACCAAGGGTTGGTTTTCTAGCGAAGACGAATGTTGCAAGTAGTATAGCAATTATCGTGAAAGCGCCTAACGTCAATATTCTATCAAGTACCTGCAACAATGAGAGCCCTTTGAAAGCAGTGTCAATGAGTAATGCATTACCCTGATTCATCGGTAGAATATCATTCAGTGCTCCGACATCAATGAAGAATCCTGAAAGTATCAATGTCGCAAATAGTACGAAGAGGAACATCTGATTTGCCTGCAATCGTGTATTTGCTATGGCTGAAATGAGAATTCCTGTTGCAGAGCCGGTTAATGCACTCAGGCTCATGATGATGACTAATGAGAAGAAACTTGTACTTAATTCAAGAGAAAAGGCCAAGACCCACAGAGTGACCAAGAGTAATGACTGCAGGAATCCGATAATGACATATCCAAGAACTTTAGATACAATCACTTCAAGTCGATTTGTTGGGGTAAGCAACATTCTCCGAAGAGGTTCATCTCCCACAATGCTCTGCGCGGATGTCATTGCTATACCAAGATAACTTGAGAAGATTACAATGAATCCTCCAAATATTGCCTCAAGAAATCCGCCTCCTGGAGTGAATTCGATGGTCATTCCAGGAAAGATCTCAGAACGAATCCAGAGTTTTGACACCCTGAATAAGATGGTTGCTCCTTGAATAATTCCCGTATAAGTTGATGATCCTAGGAAATCGTTTCCATCGTAATGGACTTCAACATACGTAGGTTCGTTATTTGTAAGATTTGCTTCAAACCCGTCCGGAATGACAACGTAGAAGTCAATATTAGTCTCGTAGAGTGCTCGATATGCGTTAGCAGTGGTGTTGAAATGCACTATCTTATCCACAAACATTTCAAAATATGCCGTCAAATTTTCGGACAAATCTCCTCCGTCATATGTCCGCGTTGTATCCAAATCGACAACTCCAAGAGTTATTTCATCTGTCGTTTCGGTTACATTTGTTACAACTGAGGTGGTAGTAGTTATAGTGTCGTTTGTTGTGTCTTCGCCACCACCAATTCCTCCACCCATACCTCCACCGAGATCCAAACCTCCCATTCCACTTGAATCGGTCACGTACCATAGCATACCAATAAGTACTGCGGGAAGGAGGAAAATCAAGAGTATAGCGACCTTGTCCTTTATTATCAGGCGTAGTTCTTTTGCAACCATGTTGCGAATACGTCGTGATGGTTTTGTCAGAACTTCAGCCATTAGGAGCACCTTGTGAATTGACGGGGTCGAATTATACTGCTCTCTCCTTTCATAGGTTATTAAGGCTTTAGCGTGACAGATACCAATAGACGAATATCACAAATAAGGCATCATACCATAATTTGAATTATTCGAGAGGTTCAACATTGATATTGGATGAACTTACTAGACTGGAACGATTCCGAAGAATTGCTGATATTCATGGTATTAATCCTCCAGAGGAGAGTATGCTCCCATCTCAAGAGGTTGAGTATCTTCGAGGGCTGATCAATGCGATTGTCTATCTTGAGGCTGAACCTTGGATGTGTCCTACATGGGTAGTTCTCTCACGGAAAGGTATTGAGACAGAGAAGGAACCTGTCACTGATTTTCGTAATACTATGTACAGGAACTGGTCAAATATTGGAGGTGTTGGAGCTAAACGATATGGGATAACTTGCTCCCGTGGATTAGTCGTACCTCGATTTGACTTTGGTTCTATCGATTTCTGGCTTTCTGATAACGGTGAATTGATGTTTCCAGCATTGATTGGGAAAGATGGACCTCAAATGAAACTTGTATCCTCCGAAGACCAACTCTATGAATGGAAAACACAAATCAAATCTGTCGAATTTGTACGACTTGTGTATCATGTCATAAAGGATAATTCTGAATATGTTTACAATGAAATTGTTCTAAGAAATCTGGGATTGGAAAAGACGCCTTGTTCATTTTATATTGCTGTACGTCCAATGACCCCACTTGGGATTGAGCCAATTGAATCCACAGAATATGATACTAGCAGACAGATGCTCTTCGTAAATGGCAAACTTGCTCTTATGGCTAACAAGAAACCAACTGCAATTGTTATGTGTGAAGGAAATGATGTTGACCTTCCTCATACAGTTCTCGAAATGTCTACTCAATCAGATGTAAAGTCAAAATCAACAACTGGGTTAGCTACAACCGTATTGCGATTTGATGTGACACTTTCCCCTGCTGGGTCTGAAAGTATCTTTTTTAGTTCTCCACTTTTTACTATTACAAAGAATGATGATATTCACACCTTTAATCCAAGTGCTAACGACCGTGATAAATCGGTGGGGAGCTGGTTTGAATATGCTGACGAAAGAGTGGCGGTAGCTTTTCCTGATGAACGATTAGATTTTGCTTTCAATCAAGCTTCAGCATCCCTTGCGATTAACGCGTTATCTGTCATTTTCTCTGAGGAATCCCATTTTGAGTCTCTCAGTTGGAAGGAACGAATGCGTGTTCTTTATGCTCTAATAAGATCGGGAAGCACTAAAATTGTGGAACATGTTATCACTGAGATGGTTTCTAAAATAGTCATTGCAGATAGTTCTCTCGAGCTAACGACCTTTAGTCCTCTACTCTGGGGAATTCTTCAATATTATGAACACTCTACTGATGTTCCTATATCTGGAAATTATCTAGAATACATCCATCAATGTGCATCTGGAGTAGTAGATGTAATTCAAAATCAAATGGGCACTGATGAGATATCTATCGAAGCTGAATCAAAACTCTTAGATGATCCGCCTCTGGAACATTATCTTATAGTAAAAGAAGGTGTACTCTCAGATTTTGAAAATCTGCTTTGGAACCTTGCTGCACTGAAAGCTGCGCAGAAGTTCTTCAAAGATTTTCATGAGGAAGAATTTTCAACTCTCCTTGAAAAAACGATTCCAAAGTATCAAGATTTTATTATTGAAAAGAGCAAACAGATTGAACATGCCCGATGGATACGACCGACAGATCCCTCAATGCAACAAGTTGAGCGTGAAATATTGGATGTTCTAGCTTCTGTTGTGCTGCTTCGGCATACTGAGATTGAGCCTAGTTTCTTTGAGATGTTGCACGGCAAAATAGCGAAACGTAGGATTATTAATAATCTGTGGAAATTCTTCCAGCCAAATGAACGATACTCAAGTCATCTAGCACTTCGACTTGCACATTTCTACGTTAAAACCAAACAACGAGATCTTGTTGAACCACTACTCAATAGAGTTCTTGATTTCTTCAGCGATGACTATCATCTGCCTGATTTTGTTGATACTCGAACTTATGGTGGTAGTGGGGGTTGTGGTCAAAGTGTGGCTGCAGCGGCAGACTTCATTCTGCTTATGCTAGATATGGTTCTCTATGAGGAGGGATCTAATTTGATTGTTCTTGCTGGTGTGCCAGAAGCTTGGTTTACTTCAAAGAAACCGCTAATAGTTGACTCTTTGCCAACGCGCCGTGATAAAGCACATATTGAGCTCGGAACATCTTCAAATCAGCATCAGATAGAGATTGGCTTAGTGGATCTTCCTGAGGAGTTCGAAGTTCACATTCCATCAAGTGTTCCAATTCCAATGGTGAAAGCATATGGTGCAAGTATCGTAGAACGAGTATCGAAGGTCTCAAGTCCCTTCTTGAAACTAGTACCACTATCTGAAGAAATTGTGCTCACTTTCCATAAATAGAATGATAGTGAACCACTATCGCTAAGTACTACTCTTCACCCCAACACCTTGTGTCATCACGAAGACCCTATCTAATGTTGGCTGTGATTATTCTCTTATGGGGAACGAACTTTGTTGTAGCTCGATTTCTATCAGGACTTGAACCAATACGTGTTTCTGGTATTCTCTTCGGTTTTTTCAGATACTTCATTGGTGGTTTCACGATGATTGCAGTGCTAGTATACAACAGACTTGGGTTTTCTGAAGTACGTGAAGAAGTTGCACCTTACAAGAAGATGCTTCTTCTGAGTGCATTTGCATCAGCTATCTTTGTAATGACCTTGCATATGAGTGTGGAGTTCATCAGCTCTGGAACATCTTCCATAATTGTGAATCTGTGTCCCATTCTCGTTTTGATTTATGGCGTGCACAAATTCAAAGAACGCCTAACTCCATTGAAGGTTACAGGCTTTCTCCTCGGACTCATTGGAGGGTTGGTTTTCCTCTGGAATTCTTTGGTTCTCTCACCCGGTCTGGAACTAGGTATTTCCTTTGCACTGATAGCAATGATTGCATGGGGCGCTTATACTATCACTCTTCACTACCTTGAGGGTGCAAACAAATACATCGTAATGACCGTTAAACATACAGTTTCATCAATAATGATTCTACCATTCATCTACTTAGTATTCATAGAGGGAACAACGCTAATTCTAATTTTTGATGTGTGGTCGATTCTTGGTCTGCTCTTTTCTGGCGTATTAGCTTCGGGTTTGGCATATGTTCTCTATTTCTCAGCAGTTGAAGCTATAGGAGCTCCTAAGGCATCATCATTTCTCTTCCTTGTACCCTTTGTAAGTGTCATTGGCGATTTCGTACTGGGTGAACCTCCAGCCGTGCTTACGCTACTAGCAGGGATAATTGCGATTATTGGAGTTGCTTTAGTTCGATTTTCAGGAGTCAAAGAGCTGTACTTAGAGCTGGGACAGTCATAACCTGCTAATATTGTGGTACTGCTATTGGGTAGTTCATGCATGGATTTGCTTTGGTGGTGCATCATCTCGCCATTGCCAGAGGTCTACAAAACAACGTGTTTCCTTGGGAATATCCTTCATTTTCAACCCCGTATAGATATGAGCTCCATCAATGTAGGTTTTCCCTTTGTGAGTGTACTTTTCCAAGAATTGCAACGCACCCTGATCAAAGTCTCTTGCCACTATTACAGCACTTGATGGGTAGTAGGGTCTGAAAACAAATTCATCCTTATTCATGAATCTGACACCAAATCGATCAAGGGAATCAATGAAGTCAATTAATTGTACTCTCCCTAGAACTCCTTCAGTTACCTTGACGAATATATAATGCTCTCCAAATAGACTACCTCCATTTGCAGAACCGTTTTCTTTTGAACTAGTGTCAACAAGTATATCGACAACTCCCTGTCCACCATCTCGTTTGAAGAGCCTAGCTTCTATTGAGACCTCTCCACCGTATTGACCATGAACAAAGCTTGAAACATTACTCACAAATGGGTTCTGGATTCTCTTCAGAAACTCGTCTGCTATTTCTTCAAAATCATTGTAGTCTTCGGTCAGAGGCATTGATGTGATGTATCTTCCATCTTCGAATCTTCTCCCAAGTTCACTGGCTAGAGAGTATGCTTCTTGATATTCCTTCTTTTTCGGTGAAATCAAGGCAGTAATGGTCTTGTCCCTTGGAGCCAGATAGATAACCTTCTCATCGGTTGTGAATGAAGAAAGTCCACCAAATCTCATTTCCTTGGAAAAGTGTCCAATTGCGCTTACAAAGCTAGAGAAGAGTGAAGGATCCGTTTTCCCTTTCATCTTTGAATAAAGTGGAACTCCAGAGGCTGCTTCGAATATCACTACACCTTCAATGTCCATATAGTTTACTCTCGCGATGACTGAGCGGCTTTAATGTCCTCTTTTAACGCTATTTGAGATGGTTATTCTAAGTTTCCAGGAGTTCTGGTTCTTTCACTAATTTTTCAAATATCTTCTTGTCATGGAATGGCGCTTGCCTATTCATACAAGGAATGACCGCACATCTAGAGCATGTATAACTGAACAACTCTTCCTTTGTTGGATTTGCCCCGACTGACTTTGCAAACTTGTCCCATG
>CAZMBV010000003.1:1952-38861 GCA_964564335.1 uncultured archaeon | reverse complement strand
ATATGC
This sequence comes from uncultured archaeon, assembly GCA_964564335.1. Taxonomy (GTDB): domain Archaea; phylum Asgardarchaeota; class Thorarchaeia; order Thorarchaeales; family Thorarchaeaceae; genus SMTZ1-45. The sequence goes on along the minus strand of CAZMBV010000003.1, from coordinate 38,855 downwards.
GACCTAGGATTGATTTACCTCAATCTTAGGATTTGGGATAATGCTGAGAGAACATTTAGAATCGCTACTGAGAAAGGTCCAGATAGCCAACAGGCTTGGATCAAATTAGGCGCTGTACTAAGTCAGCAGAAAAAGTTCGAAGATGCAATTCCTGCATACAAGAAAGCGATTGATATCGTATCAGACAATCCATCCACTTGGCAAGATCTTGGATATTGCTATTATGAATTAGGAAAATTAGCCGATGCTGAACAGGCATACTTGGAAGCCCAACGTCTTTACCCTGATGACATTAACACCTACTACTACCTTTCACAAACATACTTCAAACAAGAGCAATATGATGAAGCTGAAACAGCAATTCGCAAAGTGTTAGAAGAGCAACCTGATTATTGGGATGGTTGGCTTCATCTTGGTGATGTCTTAGAGAAACTCGGACACACTGATGAAGCACAAGAGGCACGTCAGAAAGCTGATAAATAATTTGTATTCACAGAATTAATTCTAAGGCTGAGGAAATTTTACGACAAGAATAAAAACACTTGAATTATTGAACTGCTTGGTGGTTAGGACAGTGGACCCTGAAGAGATACCTGATATTAGTTCTGCAGATTCTGGAGAACGGTGTACAATAATATTGATTGTCGTTGCAATGCTATTTGCTATTCCTTCTCTTGGATATTCGTATGCAAATCCTTCAATTGGGTATGCAGTAGTATCCATAATAGCAGGATTGTCAGCAATTGCTGTAGCAATTCTAACTGCTGGTAGACGAATTAGTGATTCCAAGTAACATGGGACACGAAAAACTCCGAAAAGTAGTTGATGAGCAATCAGATTTCTTGGATGGTTGGGTTCTCCTTGGTGATGCCCTAGATTGGTCTTACATTCTGACCGCTAGAGCGTATGGCGCAATCGAAGATGCTAATTACACATTGAAATACTTGATTCTAGCAAAGGAGCATGGTTGGAGTAACTGGAATCGAATACTTCAGAATGTAAAGCTGCGATCTTTATTCAGCGAGGAAGAATTGATAGGGATTGTTTCGCAATTGAAATAATTTGACAAATGCAGGATTATGAATTTACTTGGTGTATTGCAAAGAATGAATATATTGACGATATCAATGCTGTACTTACAAAAATAGAAAGGATTGTAGGAATTGCCCATCCTATTCCCAGAAGGATTGCAGTGCTAAATGAGCCAACTGCGATTGCAGAATCTACACCTGCAGAGTAAATAGCCATCCCTTTAGCTTCTGATGCAGTGGAGATTGAAGAAACATATGAATTGAGTGCAATATTTGCAGATGCAAGACCAAGACCTATGATGAATGCTGATGCAAAGTACCCATAAATTCCATTGAATAATACAAGCACGGTAACACCAACCATTACCAAAAGTGCACCTATTGTTGCTATCTTCCCATATTGAGAGCTTCCTGTAAATATTCCTCCCATTGCTGAACCTATTATTTGTGCAAATGCAAAGATGGAGAAGTAGAGTCCTGGATTTTGAATTCCATTTAGTGCTGCTATTTCTGGTGAGTAACTTAACAATACGCCAAGAACCATGAATACAAGAAAAGCTGAAAGAGTCGGAATCAGAGTATCTCTGTCTGGCAATCCTGACAAAGGCATATCATGAGTAACAATAGGCGGTGTTGACTTCCATGCATAGATTGATAGTCCTGTACTAAGTACACTGATTCCGAAGGCTGAGAAAAAGCACAAACTGAAAGTTTCTACTGATTTTATTGTTACTAAAAAACTACCGAATACTGGGAACAGCAGAAGACTAAGCGAGCCAAAACCATTAAGATATCCCAGAGCTTTACTTACTTGAGAGTTTTCTGTATTGTCCACAATCATTGTAAGAATTGTCACTGTTGATAGAGCCCAACCAAATCCTTGAACTGCTCTGATAATATATACAACTGCTATACTCATTGTCAGAGGATAGAATCCCAAAGCAATTGTTAGAATGATGTTTCCTATAACCAGAGCAACGACATCATCAATCTTTTCGAGAATCCAACCTGATAGAAATCTTGACAGAACAGATGCAACCGTGAAGATACCAAATGAGATTCCAAGGGCGCTTGTGTCACTTGATACGAATAGTATGTAATTCTGAAGTGCTGTTAAAACAAGATTGTATGCTGAATATAGAACAAACGCGACTACAATGATAAGTTTCGTCGTTCGAGAAAGTTGCGTTTTATGTTGCATTAGGATTATTCACTGAGTTCCAGAAAATCTCTGTTTTGTTATATTGTTACTGGCTGTTATCAGATATAATTAGCAATAGGTTATGCAAGATCTTGGCAAGCTATCTATAACTTGGTACATTTTCAAATAATTGGATTCCAGTAGGGCTCAAATTTTTCAATATCGCTCTTGTGTATCAAATCAGTGGATTTAACAGAACTTTCTAATAGACGAATTACTGAGTAGATGGTTATGCAGTATAGAAGGTTGGGAAAACTTGGAAAGACCTCAGCATTAGGTTTCGGATGCATGCGACTTCCTACTGATGAACAGAGTGGAAAAATCAAGCGAGATGAAGCCATTACTCTTATTCGAAAAGGAATAGATAATGGGATTACGTATGTAGATACTGCTTGGACGTACCATAGAGGCGAGAGTGAAGTAGTTGTAGGATTAGCACTGAAAGATGGCTATCGAGAAAAAGTCACCCTGGCCACTAAGTGTCCTATTGGCCATAGTGAGTTTACCAAATCTGAGGATTTCGATAGATATTTGGATGAAGAGCTCAAGCGCTTGGACCAAGATTCTGTGGATGTCTATCTTCTGCATGCTCTGAACAAAAAAACCTACGAAGAGAAAGTCTTGAAGTTCAATCTCATTGAACGAGCGATAAAGGCAAAGGATGAAGGTAAGATCAAAAACCTAGGTTTTTCATTTCATGATACCCCTGAGGTTCTCAAAGAAATCATCGACTCCGGACACTTTGAACTGATGCTTGTGCAATACAATATAGTTGACCAAGTGAATCATGAGATGATTAATTACGCTGGTGAGAAGGGTCTCGCAGTAGCGATTATGGGGACCGTTGGGGGAGGCCGACTGGCAGGGATAGAACTTCCCGACGAGATGAAGGAATGGCTGACACCAGGAAGAAAGAACTTTGTAGATTTAGCTTTCAAGTATGTTTTGAGCAATCCTAACGTTTCAGTTGCATTATCTGGAATGGGTTCGGATGAAATGCTTGATGACAATCTCAACCTCACATCTAGAGATGATTATAACCAATTGTCAGAAAGGGAGATGGAATCTGTAGAAAATATTGCAAAGAGATTCAAAGAGCTCTGTGATAACATTTGCACCCAATGCAAGTATTGTCAACCCTGTCCGAATGAAGTAAACATTCCCTATATTTTTGAGGCACTTCAACGATATCAAATCTATGGTTTCAGAGAAGGCGCAAAACATTCCTATTCGTTGATTGGAAAGACTCCATGGGCTCCGGGAAAGAATGCAACAGCATGTGAGGAATGTGGGGAATGTCTGGATAAATGTCCTCAAGGGATTGAGATTATCGACCAATTAAAGAAAGCACATGAAGTTCTGAAGTAGTTTCACTAAAGGCTATCATTCCACGTGCTTTGGAATGTACTGCTATCTCCCAGGCGTCTTATCGCTGTCCCTACGCAAGAGTATTGATCTTCGGTTTGTCCCTCCGAAATAGCTTGATTTTCCTACCAGAAAGCGCCAGATAGAATGCTAGATTTCCAAGTATTTGCGTTAACAACGCAAAGACCGCAATTACAATAACGTCAGGGAGAACAAGAAACAGACTGGTTCCTTTTATCATCACGGATCTCAATCCATCCACGGCATATGTCATGGGATTTAAGTATACAATGTTTCTCAACCATATGGGCAGAGATTCCACAGGATAAAATGCACCTGACAGGAAAAAGACCGGGAAGTTGATCAAGCCATTGACGAACTGGAAAGCTGTTAACTCTATTTTAACGCTCAGTGCTATTGAGATTCCGACAAAGACTAGTGCGAGAAGAATAGTCAAAACAAAAATGTAAACTATTGATAGTGGATTCAGTGCCATATGAATTCCCAAGATGATGGCTATTACAAGAACAAAAGTCGCCTGTGCTACAACTTTAGTCACACCAGCAGCTGTAAATCCGAGTACAATCTCACTCCGTTTTGATGGGGTAGTTAGTAACATATCGAAATAGCCTATCTCTCGATCTAGAATCACTGGCATTCCAGCAGCAAATAGAGATGTGAAGAGAATCGTCATAGCTAAAATACCCGGAGCAAGAAAGTCAATAAACTGGAAACCAGTCGAGTATCTATCAACGCTATTAATATAAGATCCGCCAGTACGATAAGGAAGGGAAGTAATATTTGTAAACCATGCAGCCACTCTAGAATCATGTACAGTCACGTTTAGAGATTGAGCTGCAATACCTGCAAGTGCCTGTGAAATCATCTGATTCGTATTATCAACTGTCACGTTTATCTTGGTGCTTTCACTTGGAATTACTCCCCAAGGCAGAGGCAATAGACTCATGCTGAAGTTTGCAGGAATTAGTATAAAACCTGCAATCTGGCCATCATCAATCATTTTCTGAGCATCTTCCACGGATATATTAGCAGACACAATTGATAGTGAAGTAGAATTACTAAGTGCTTCATTGAATACATGAGCTGGAGTCCCTGTATCGAGGTTTATCACAGCAATTGGTACACTACTAAAAGAACCGGAGTATGCATTACCAATAACAACTAGGAAAAGCACTGGTAGCAATAATGAGCTTGCAAGTTGGACCTTACTTCGTCGCCACTTACGCATCTCGCGTTTCCAGATAGCATGTGAAGCTCGTAAGACCATTTTATATCCGACTCCTCATTCGTCCAATCAGTTTCGCAGCTTGTTTCTTTGTTTCTGCAGAACCCTCTTCTTCGCGTATTCCACGTCCTGTGTATTTTATGAATACATCATCAAGAGAAGGAGTTCTGACTGAGATAGTGTTCATCCGAATCCCTGCGTCTTCCATTTTGTGAATTATAGAAGGTAGTGCTTTTTTCCCATCAGCTACACTCAGTTTTACCTCAAAAGCTCTGATAGAAACTTCATTTGCCATTTGCATCTGTTCGAGTTTTTCTCTGAGATGTTCTTCTGTGTAAATGCCGTCCGGATAATCGACAGAGAGTTCAATCAAGTCTTGACCATATTCTGCCTTCAGGTCTGAAGGTTTACCCATGGTCATAATTCGGCCCTTGTCAATAATCGCAACTCTACTCATCTCATTCTCTGCCTCTTCTAAATAGTGAGTTGTCGCGAGAATGGTAAGTTTCCATTCCTTTTGGAGTCTATGAATGAAGTCCCATACAACTCGGCGAGTCTGTGGATCTAGCCCGAGTGTTGGTTCATCCAAAAATAGGACTTCTGGAGATGGCAGGAGACCTCGCGCAATCTCCAATCGCCTTTTCATTCCACCACTATAGTGTGCAACAAGATCATCTTTTCTCTTGTCCAGTTCCACAAGTTCTAGTACTTCCTGTATCCTTCTCTTAATATCGCTTTTAGATAAGCCATAGAGTTCTGCAAACAGTTCCAAGTTCTCCGTAGCAGTTAATCTAGCATCGAGTGCAGACTCTTGTGGAACATAACCAATTCTCTTTCGAACCTCATCCGCCTGAGACACTGCATCATAACCAGCAACCAGGGTTTTTCCGCTGGTTGGTTTCAGTAGTGTGACAAGCATCTTTATCGTGGTGGACTTACCCGCACCATTGGGTCCAAGCAGTCCAAAAATCTCTCCTTTTTCAACTGATAGATTGACTCTATCAACAGCTCGTAATCCATCGAATTCTTTGACAATATCGATTGTTTCTACCATTGCTGTCAATTCACATTCACTCTTCTCTTATTTCAAATCAATATTCAAAGTACCATGCTTATTATTCACAAAACCGCCGCTGGACCTTTCTTATACAGCTTTAGATGTGGTAGAGCTGTAGAAGATTTGAAGTTATCAAAACACATCATATTCAGATATTAAAATGTGAACAAAAAGAAACTGCGGATGCCGCATCGTAATCGTTCTTTGAAATATATACGTAGAAACTTGGTCATTTACGAAGGCATAAAACAAACCAAAAGTAGTATTATCAGTTGTTTAGGATTTGATAAAAATGGCTCGTGTACCTCTTGGGATAATCGTCCTTGCTGTTCTGAATTTTCTAACTGGAATCCTACTTCTTGTAGGTTCAACACTATTGACTAGTTTCAGTTGGCTTCTCTTAAGTGAAATATTTTCATCCGTTCAGTACGGTGCTCTGATAATAGCGATTTTGTATATCATTCTCGGATTGGGGCTCTTCAGCCTAGCAGGATGGGCTTGGTATGCAGATATCATATTTGCAATATTCAATCTCATTATAATTTTCTGGAATATTCTGGTTGGCGGCTCCATACCATGGATAACCCTCATCTTGAATTTGATAATTGTCCTCTATCTTAATATGAGAGGTGTGAAAAGCAAATTTCATGTTTGAGAGATTCACCCCTGAGGTTCTGGGGGTGTCTTACTCTAATGACATCTGTCGTTTGAATGTGAGAAAGATTGTGGAGGAATTAGTCAGTGTAGATATTATTCCTCTCTAGTTCCTCTAAGAACTTCATCTTAATTTCTTCATCAACACAGTTCAAAACACAGCCGAAGTTGGGGCATTGTGAACAGCTGAAGTGTCTGAGCGTGACCAAGAATGAGGGTATGAACTAGAATCAAGAGCAATATAAGGAAGCGCGTTCTCAACAACGTAATGTACGGTTTTAGCCGTACAGCCCTCTGAGCGTGTGGTAATATGGAATTCACAGCACTTGAAAATCAGTTCAAAGTACTCGCCTCGGAAACAAGACTACGAATTGTTGATGCACTTCTTCAAAATAATACTGGTCTCCGTTTTTCTGAAATTGCAAAAGCACTGGATATTTATCCATCAACCTTGGAGGACCATTTGAAGAAACTTGTCGATGTTGGTTTTATTTCACGCAAAGATGGGATATACCTCTGCAATGTAAATACAGAACGCGTGTACAAATTAGCCAAAGTCCTTAGTGACGATTGTGGTTACACCTACTTCACAACTCATTCTCTTTCTGTTGATGATGAATCGTTGAAGGAACGTTTTCTTAGTTTGAAGTATGATGGTGTGTTTGATCTTCTTTCTCTAATGAATAAGGTGAGAACAATTGTCGATAGTGGTTTGACAATAGCGAAAGCTGGTGGTGCGCTGGATATACAGCTCGAGGTCAGCTTCTTTGAGTTCTATCAAATGGATCTGAAAGATACTAATATTGAAGTGCTATTTACCAAATCGATTCTTGACGATTTCATGAAAATTGAAAATAAGGAGATATTCTTCAAAGGATTCGATCCGAATCGAACCAGACTCTACATTATTGATGATTGTAATATTGCGATATTGGCAAGCGAGAGTTTTGGCGCGCTGTTTCTACCAGTACTTGAGGGGAAGGTGGACTTTACGCAGGCTCTCCTTTTTAGCGACCAAACATCAGTAGATTGGTTACATGACCTCTTTGATTTTCTGAAATCACAGGGTGAGGAACTCTCTTCTAAAGAAATGCGCAACGTGTGGAAGTAATTATTACGAGTTCTCTTCCTTAATCAGTGGCTGGTCTTTGAAATATCCCATAATTAATAGAAAAACAACAATTCCCGTCCCAGTTATATCAATCACAGCAAATGGTAGTAGGAAAAATGAGGCTACCAATGTGATTACAGAAATAAACATCGCCATCCAGAAGCCTTTTGCCTTATTCAATAGGATCCACCTTCCAGATGCAATCCGAAAGGCAGTGAAAAACCAGAATATTGGAATGAACCACATTGGCTCATTTGCAAGGAGATTTGCTATATCCTGATTAGCAATTGGGAATGCTAGATACAAATTTGGCATGAGTCCAAGAGCAATCAATGGAATGCAAAGACTATCAACAAATTCAATTGATGCGTATAACAACTGAACAATAGCTCCATAGTACAGCGGTTTGTTAGATTTTATCTCCGAGCTTACTTTCAAAGAACGATTCCTCCACTTCTGAAACAACCATAGTACAACTGGCATATAAGCAAGAGCGGTCCTAGAAACGTAATCTACGGTAAAAACCGTATAATTCAATCTTACTTGAATTTAATTTCATAACAAAAAGAAAAAGGAATACTTTGTCTATGGCGAGCTTGACGTAACTGTTTACATAGTAATTGAAACTGATTGGCCATTCAAGAGTAATCTGAGAGATATAGGTTGGCGAATCCTAGATGCCAGTGGAAAAGATGTGACTGACAAGATGTACACTCTGCTAGACGTTTTGCTTTCATTCTTTTCTTCTTCCAACCTTTGTACGAATCATTGGCGCCTTGAATACAGTAGGCACAGATCATGCCTGGAATGTAAAGAAGAAAAATGACGCTCAACCACACGACCCCCTCATTGTCCAATATCAAACCAAGAAAGATGGTGATTACGAAGAGACTCATAAAAATGATGTATCCGTTCTGCACTAGCTCATCAAATCTCTTCTGTTTCATTATTCTCATTTCATGGACTAGTGCGAAAGAAATTATACCTTAGTTCTTTCTTTTCTTCGCGTCATCTTGCATTTCCTTTAGCTTCACCAAAGCATCGACAGGAGTCGTTCTATCAAGATCTATGGTTCGCAATTCTTCGACAAGTGGATCTTCTACTACAAGTGCCTCAAGACTTGCCTGCTCAGTTGATTCGTAATGCAACGATTCTCCAACTGTGACCGAGTTCTCTTTCTCAATCTTCTGGAGGATTTGATTTGCACGTTTCACAACCTCATCAGGGACTCCTGCAAGTGCTGCCACATGAATTCCGTAACTTTTGTCTGTCCCACCATCTACAACCTTGTGCAGAAAGATGATGGAGCTCCCAGATTCTTTAGCTAGAGTGTGGACATTCTTTACTCCATGATATTGAGATGCCATATCCGTCAATTGATGGAAATGGGTTGCGAAGAGTGATCGTGTCTTCATCTGAACAATCCGCTCAGCAACTGCCCAGGCAAGTGCCATCCCATCAAACGTCGAGGTTCCCCTTCCTATTTCATCCAGAATAACGAAACTCTTGTCAGTTGCATTATTGAGAATATTAGCGGTTTCTATCATCTCAACCATAAATGTACTCTGTCTAGCAGTCAAATCATCAAATGCTCCAACCCGTGTGAAGATTCTATCAACCATTCCTATTTCTGCACTCTTCGCTGGAACAAAAGACCCCATTTGAGCAAGGAGGACTATGATGGCGCACTGGCGCATCCATGTGGACTTTCCAGCCATATTTGGTCCAGTGATAATGATAAGAGTTGAACCACCATCTCCAATCTCAATACTATTGGGGACAAACTCGTTAGGTCCGAGCATGACTTCCAGTGAAGCATGTCTTCCCTCAACAATTTTGATTCGTGTATCTTCAGTAATTCTTGGCCTAGTATATCTCCGAGTAACTGCAACATCAGATAATGCAGCAAGTACATCAACAGTTGCTACCGCTTCAGCATTTTGCCGTAGATTTCCAGCAAAGTTACTAACTTGGCTTCTTAGGGATTCGTAGATTTCATATTCAAGTTTGTTTATCCTCTCTTCTCCAGCAAGAACTGTGGATTCTTTCTCCTTGAGTTCAGGTGTCACATACCTCTCAGCATTAGCGAGAGTCTGTTTTCTTTGGTATTCATCTGGAACTTGATGTATGTTACTCTTCGTGACCTCGATGTAATATCCATGAACTTTGTTGAATCCGACTTTCAGTGATTTAATACCTGTCCGTCTTCTCTCACTAGATTGAAGGGATGCAATCCATCTCTTGTCATTGGATATTGATTCTTTCAAAGAATCTAGGTCTTCATTGAAACCTGGTCTAATCATCCCTCCTTCTCGCACGGAAACAGGGGGTTTATCTACAATTGCGTTTTCCAATGTCTTATAGAGGTCAGAGAGAGGATCAATCGATTTCCCGGAATCTGAGATGATCTTACTCTCACATGACTTCAAATTAGCTTTAACGGTGGGGAGTTTTCCAATTGAGATTCTAAGTGCAAGAAGGTCTCTTGCTCCAGACGTACCAAACACTATTCTACTCGTTATCCTTTCCAGGTCTCCGAGGTCTCTCAAACTATTGGAGATGTCCTTTCTTACAATCGCATCTCTCGCAAGTTCTTCTACTGCATTAAGACGTTTTTCGATTTCTTTTACACTTCTGAGGGGTTGGAGTATCCATTGCTTGAGTTTTCGCTTTCCCATAGGAGTGACTGTCTTGGAGAGTATGCTGAAGAGAGTACCTCGCGAACTCCCATCACGAGCGTTCTTGATTAATTCAAGATTCTTCTGTGTTTGACTATCAACAATCATGTAAGATTCGATTGAATATGTTCTCAGACCCGAGAGAGTCACAGAACCAGTCTTATGCACATCTCTGAGATATGCAATAATAGCACCTGCTGCTCCTAGCGCAATAGGTTTATCCGAAATTCCATAACCTTCCAGAGTAGCAACTTTGAACTGCTCTTTGATGAGGATTTCTGCGTTCCTAGTTGAAAAATCGAGGCTGTTTCTCTGAGTGATATGGATCCCAGTTTCCTCTAGTATTACTCTAGCTTTTGATTTCGAAGTTTCATCTGAAAGGAGTATTTCTGAAGGCGCGAGTCTGCCAATCTCGTTGAGAACAACCTCAGAAGCAATCGTACCTTCAACCTGAGTCGCAAGAAATTCTCCAGTGGATACGTCAACGGCTGCAATTCCCACTTGTCCACCGTCATCGATGAGTGCAACTAGATAATTATTCTGAGCGTCTTCCAACATGGAGCTCTCAAGTATCGTTCCAGGTGTTATCACTCGAACGACATCGCGCTTAACTAATCCCTTTGCTTGGGATGCATCTTCAACCTGGTCTGCAATTGCTACAGTGAATCCTTGTTGGAGGAGTTTGGCAACATAACCTTCTACTGCATGATATGGTACTCCACAAAGAGGCCATCTATTGACTCCCTCTCCTCTGGCGGTGAGCACGATGTCTAGAGCTTTACTTGCTACTTTTGCGTCTTCATTGAACATCTCATAGAAATCACCAAGTCTAAACATCAGGATACAATCGGGGTATTGTTTCTTCAACTGAAGATATTGCCGTTGCATTGGTGTTTGTTTGGTCACATCTACTCCCAACACTTTTTGGTCTAACCAGACTATCTAATAATGGCATCGACGAGTGAATTTACTCTATCATTCTTTATCCCCAAATGCTATAAGATACATGAATTGCAGACTCGCACGAGCCAGACTTTATTTGAGATTAAAAAAAGGTCCCTAGTTAAAAAAAAACATTGATTTTTCAATAATTAATGAATTCAATAGTATCACGCGACAAAATGAAACTTTCAAAGCTTTTTATACTGGTCAGAAGTATTTTTTCGAACTCAATAACAATATACGGGTTAGAAAATAAAAAAAATACTCCTTTGAAGTGAATTCTAATGACATCGAGGTAATAGATTTGAGAACAAGAATTCTTGGAATTTCTGGTAGTCCCAGAATAAACAGTAATACATCAACACTCATTGAAACAGCTCTCGAATCTGCTCAAAATGAAGAAGCACAGATTGAATATGTCGGTTTAGCTGAGCTTGATATTAGAGAATGTAAACACTGCGGAGAATGTTATCAGATTGGAAAGTGTGTACAAGACGACGATTTGAATCACGTTGCAGAAAGAATGAAATTAGCAGATGGCATCATATTTGGTTCGCCAGGTCATCATGGCACGATAGCCACTTTATTGAAGAATTTAATGGACCGGACCGGTAGATTCCTTCATCTTGAAGGGAAGGTTTCATGCGGTTTTGTGGTGGGCAGAAGGTCTGGCATGGACCTATCACTTTCAGCAATTCTATTTTTCATCTATGTGAAGGAAATGATTATCCCAGGTGGTGTTAATTGGCCAATCGGGTTTGCCCTAAATCCTGGTGATATCCGTGCTGATACTGAAGCAATGGCAATGGCCGAACAAATGGGTAAACGTGTTACACAATTGGCTTCAATAATTATGAAAAACCCCGTACCTTGGTCATACGAGCCAAGACCTAATGGTCAAAAAGCTCGTTTTGGCGATGAATGGAAGTAGAATTCCTATGGTCAAATATCCTTGACTAGAAATGCATCATTCTTCACTTATGGTATCATTGGAAGCTCCTGGACTACCGGTTGTATCAGATTGAGAGCCAACGTTGGGAAGAAGCCAAGAACTATCAGAGCTAACCCGAGGATAAAAATGGGGATGAGTGCAGCTCTTGACTCTTTGACTTTGAATTGTTGTGATGAAGGACGACCATACATTCGATTCACGAGCCTGAATATATATGCTGCTTGGATGACACTTGCAGTGACGCCAATAACTGCCAGCCAAGATAGATCTCCTTCAATTGCGGAAGTAAATACAAGGTATTTTGCAAAGAAACCAGCAAATGGAGGAATCCCAGTGAATGATAATAGACTAAATGAGAGACCTAGACTAGTCCATGGAACGGATCTGCCTATCCCATTGAAGTCATCTAATGTTTCAATACCCATACTATTCAACAATCCTACAGTCATAAAGGCAAGGGCAGTAGCCATTCCCCCGACGAAGAAGAAGAAGAGATTAGCCATCACACCAACATGTGTCATACTGCTTATGGCTACAAGATTGTAACCCACATCTGCAACGCAGATGTATGCTACAAGACGTTTGATGTTGACTTCCGTTAGTGCTCGAAGATTCCCCACAATCATACTGAGAGCTGCGAACACTGCAATAGTGGTAGTCCAGTTGACAACCACGGTTGGAGTCAGAATATAGATGAGTACTCTCAACAGCACGTAGTAGCTACCCTGATCGACCAATCCTGAAAGAAAGGCAGACGATGATGCTGGCGCCTCCGTGTATGCGTCCGGAAGCCATAGATGGAATGGGACTATTGCAGCCTCGATTGCATAACCTCCGGCTATGAATCCGAATGCTACAAGTAAGAGCGTTTTATCACTGAAAATTATCAGGACATTCCTGACCTCCCAGAAGTTTAGAGTGCCTGCAATACTAAAGACGATTGAGAGACCGTACATGATGAAACTGGAGCCTATGACAATCATGACCAAATACTTGAGCGTGGCATGAATCGATCTGGGGGTCTTCCGATAAAGCATGAGAAAACTAGAACCAGCTGCTGAGACCTCCCAAAAAATGAAGAGCGTGAGTAGATCTCCTGCAAGTGCGGCTCCCATCAGTCCTGCAAGCACTATGAGCATCACTGCATAGTATCGTTCCGTGATTTGTCCCTTATCCTTCTCACTTAGAACACCATATATGACTGCGATCGCACCAATTATTATGAAAATCACAACAATATAGACAGAGAGGGCGTCGACCAGAAAACTGCTTGAAAATACCAAGAATTCAATTCCTGCAATATTGATATTGAAGAATGGGACTATCGGTTCGAGATTGAAGTATTTGAAGGAGAGATTAGCGATTGCAATAATGCAGAGAGCGAAGCCGATCAGAAACCATCCAATGAGTAGCTCCCTGAAATACCGAGGTTTTGTGTGAAGTATCTTGATCACAGGTATTGTTAGAACTCCCATTAGGATAAGGATGGTGGGTATTGCAAGAATATCTAGAATGTCTATCATAATATCTCCTCATGTTTGAAAATTGACAAGTGCGATGAGTTGTGTAAATATTGAAGGCCATATACCCAGAATAACCACTATAACGGCTAACGCCACAACTACTCCAAGTACTAATGCTGACCGTTCGTTCATCTGATTGGTATCAGGGGGCCCGAGCAGTACATTGCCAACATATCTTAATGCATAAGCTAGGGAGAGTACATTCGCGGCTAGCAAGAGAAATGTGGGAATTAGATAGAAACTATCTATAATAGCTACTTGGAAAGCGCTCATGAAAATTAGGAACTCGCTAATGAAACATGCGAACGGCGGTACTCCACCAATGCTTAATGCAGAGATTGCTGAGCATGTGCCAGTGACTGGCATGCAAGATGCCACTCCACTGAGTTCATTCATATCTCTCGTCCCAGCTTTCTTCACAATGTCACCCGTTGTGAGGAAAAAGAGTCCTTTAGTTGCACCGTGATTGAGCAGATGGAGGACAGTTGCAATAATGGCTAGGGGATTCGGGAAGAGTGAGAGAGCAAAAACCACATACCCCATGTGAGAAATACTTGAGTATGCCAGCATTCGGTTCACATCATTCTCTTGAACAGCCACAAGAGATCCAAAGAGAGCAGATAAGATTCCAAAGAGGGCTAGAGTATGCAGGAATTGTACTCCGAATGGATTGGATAACAAAGCTGGAAGCACAACACCAAGTGAGATCCGCAAGATACCATAGGCACCAGCAGTGGTCATCACTCCACCAAGGAGTGCAGACATGGTTGCAGGGCTCTCTGAATACGCATCAGGGAGCCATATATGCGCTGGGATAACTGCAAGTTTCACTGCGAACCCAATTGTGAACGCAATAAGTATCCAACCAATAGGTCCGGTCTGCATGGTAGCAAGTGCAGCTGTTACTTGAAACATATCCAAGCTCCCAGTGATGACAAAGACCGAGCCAATCCCAAGGAGTACAAGAACCGCACCTGCATGTGTGATGATAAAGAATTTGAATGCAACACCATAGGAATCCCCTCCCCCCCACGTACCTATAATGAAGTACGAGGGGATGAGAATCAGTTCCCAGAAGAAGTAAAACAACAAGAGATTGCTAGTGATGAAAATGCCTAGGAGTCCAAGAGATAGGAGTGCTAAGAGGGAATAATATGGATTAATGTCATCTCTGTCTTTCATATAGGGAATGGAATAGAGTGAAGTTAGAGCAATCAGGATTAAGGCAATAAATGAAATCGAAAAGCTAATCCCATCAACAAAGAGTGAAAATGATGCATCTATCTCCGGAACCCAGTAATATGTTTCAGTATATCGGTTATTGTTCGCAGCGTTGAGTATTTCTGGTATTGTTGTAGAAAGCAGAAACATGCCTATTGTCGCCACAATGAAGAGCGTCAGAGCGCCTAGACCAGTCCGTGCTCTCTCAGCAAGATATGAAATTGGTATCGCAGCTGCGAACAGAGCCAGTATGAGAAGAAGAGCCATAGTCATCATATCACACCCATATAGTCATCAGAATCATTACAACAAGAATCAGAACTCCAACAAGGAATACCACAAGGTATGATGGTAAAGAGCCATCAACATCATGGGGACTTCTATCATCCTTTGAGAGCCATCTATCACGGGTGAAGTACAGAATCTTGCTGATAGCAATATCAAAACCAGAATGTACTCTACTTGTGAAACGATTGGCACCATGAGAAACATATGTTGGTATACGCTCAAAGAATGAGTACTCAGCAGTACGGACTCCTCTAGATATCTTAGCAACGCCGCCACCGACAAAGCGGTCATAGAACTTATCGATATAGAAACCATTTCCAGCTACTGTGCTGAGGGGGAGAATGAACTTCGTCTTGAATGTACTCTCAATGCCATCCATCTTGTAATAGTAGAGGTAGACAGGGAATCCTCCTAAGAATAGGACAAACACGAATATCACTGTAGGAATGCTGAAGATTTCACTGAATTGAACAACTTGACCAACGTGCATGAATGATGCAAATAGATTTGCTACAAATCCCCATACTGTACACAAGATGGCAAGGATGATACATGCGATAAGCATAATTTTTGGTGCTTCATGCAAGTTCGCATTTTTGACATAGTCTGACTGCCCCCTGAGAAATGTCAGTATTGTGAACCTGAGAGTGTAAGCAAATGTGAGGGCGATTGCGCCATAGACAATTATGAGTTGAAGTAGATCTCCTGTTATCAAGAGACTCTTGACAATAAGTCCCTTACTGAAGAAGCTAGCGAATGGTGGCACACCTGTTCGAGCGAAAAGTACCACGATACAAAGTGCAAAGGTAACAGGCATCAATTTTCTGATACCTCCCATCTTTCTCATATCACGGGTTCCCAGCATATGAATGATAGCTCCAATTGCAAGAAAACCAAGACTCTGAAAGAATGCATGGCTCATAAGATGGAACAGACCCGCAAACCATCCAAGTGCAGCAGATGAGGAAGCCGTTCCAAATGCCGCCATCATAAATCCGATTTGACTCACAGTCGAGTAAGCTGGAACTCCCTTGATATCCGGCGTTCCAAATGCCAATGTGGCACCAATAAACGCAGTTAAAGCGCCTATCCATGCAATTGACTCCAACCACATCGGAATTAGAGGGATGAGGGGACCAAATAGGATGAACACTCTTGCCAGAAGATACACACCCGCCTTGACCATGGTAGCGCCATGGAGAAGTGCACTAACCGATGTAGGTGCCTCCATGGCAGTGTAAAGCCAAGTATGGAGAGGGAATTGCGCAGATTTCACTAGGGCTCCGCCAAGAATGAGAAAAGCAACCGTGGTAATAGTAGAGAGAGGCAAATCACCAATATGAGCCATTGTATATGAAAATGAAAACGAGCCCAGATTCGCATATAGAACAGCAATTGCAGCTAAGAAAGATACATCTCCAATTCGGGTCATCAAAAAGACCTTAGTACCTGCCCGAACAACCTCAACACGCTTACTCCAAAATGACACAAGTGCGGATGAACAGAGTCCAACCATCTCCCAGAAAATGAACATCTGTAGAAAGTTGTCCGACATTACTAGTCCAATCATCGAGCCAAGGAAGAAGGTGAGGAAGAAGTAGTATCGTGATAGTCCCTCCTCATCTTTCATGTATCCTAGAGAATATACAATAATGATGAGACCTAGGAAGGAAATCAGATTAGCAAAAAGGATGCTGAGGGGATCAACAACAATACCTGCGGTTACTCCAATTATCGGAAGCCATGGTGCAGTTAGGTCTGTGCCTACTGCTGGCCCAAAGTACACATCAGGAATAATCGAGGCGGCAAATAGGAATGTGACAAAAATTGAAACTACTGCAAAGTAATCCCGTGCTTTGTCACTAATCCTATTCATGACAGGAATTAACAAACTAGATGCAAGAGGTATAATCCATACTAACCAAGGAGCAAGTGGTAGCAATCACTCTTCCTCCGATGTTGTTTGTTCAGATTCAGGAGTCTCTGTTCGATCTCGGATCATTCTAGCTAGTTCCCGAATATCAGTAGTCCCATACTTCCTCGATACTATCACAAGCAAAGCCACTACTACTGACGACACGCAGATGTCTGTCGAGAACGCCAATACGAGAAGTGCCTCACCCAGGCGTATGCCTGTTGCAGATACAAGAAGAACAAAGTTCATTGTTGCAGCAATGGCGAGTATCTCAATTGACACTACCATCTTTAGAAACCTGTATTTGGTCAAGAGACCATAGACACCTATTGCCATGAGTATCATTGATAGAATCAGATAGTCCATCAGCGATCTGCCTCCCTTTCGTTTTTCAGAAGAATAATCATACCAATAGCAATAACCAACATGATAATGCCCTGCAGAATCACATCAATAGACCTCAAATCCCACAACACATAGGGCAGATTACCTGCAGGTTCAGGAATAATCCGTATCACTGGAATTGTGAGAAAAATCACTGGAACTACAAGAATGAGAGCTGCGACTATAGTACCAATTGGAAACTTAGATGGCTTCTTCTCAAAACGTGTTTCATCAAGGGTCTCAGCGGTCACAAACAAGATTGCAAGAGTTCCTATTCCAATAACAAACTGAAAAATGGCAGCATAGTATGCTCCATTCACTAAGTATAGCAAAGATGTGATAACGAATACACAAGCTAACGAAATCACTGAGTAAATAGGATCATCAACATTTACCGCAAGAAGTGCGGTGACAACAAGCCCAATAGCAAGTATCTCAAGAATCAATCTATTCTTCACTCTCCTTAAATTCCTCATCTGGTCTGACAACGAGCTGAGATTTGTTACCGCTAGCAAGCTCAAAATTCTTTGAGAAATCAATGGCATCTTTGGGACAGCTCTCGGCGCACTGATAGCAGAAAACACAACGGTCAAGCATAAACAACGGTCGCAACTCGCCTTCGATGTCGATCATCTCAATTGCTTTTGCTGGGCAGACTCGTTCACACAGCTTGCAGCTAATGCAACGATCGATGTAGAAGAGGTGTCGTCCTCTGAATCCATCAGGGACATCGGGTGGAACATATGGATACTTTTGAGTTGCTGGGATTCGAAACAAGTGAAGTAGCACATCCTTCCAAAGAGACGACAGTCTTGACTTTCTCATCTCTACTAGCCTCCAACTCCTATGATGGGTAGCACCCAGAATGCGACAATTAGAGTCGCCATGAGCGAAACAACAGACAATGGCATGACCTGTTTCCAAGATATTGATAGGACTTGGTCAATGCGCAGGCGTGCGAAGATATTTGCTATGAATTCTCCAAGTATGACAACAAAGAGAACCTTTAGGATGAACCAGATGGTGAACCACAGAGCTGGCATATCAAAATACACAGGGCCATAGGGACCTCCAAGAAAGAGCTCGACAACCAGAGCTGAACCGAGGAAAAGCTGGACATCCTTTGCAAGCTTAAGAAAAGCAAGCCCCGTTCCTCCATATTCTGTTTCGTAGCCACCTACTATTTCGGTTTCTGCATCAGGTATATCAAAAGGATCTTTTTCCAGTTCTGCTTGCAAAGTGACCAAGAACAAAACAAAGGACCAAGGAATCAAGAAGAGGAATGGAATAGATTGACTAGTTGCAATAGTTGAAACACTCAGGCTATTTGCAAGAAATGCAGGTGTAAGTGCGATTATGACCAGAGGAATGTCGTAGCCAAGAAACATGACCAGTACTCGTGAGGCACCTATTTTGCTATAGGCATTCGTTGACGCCCAGCCAGCGAGAAAAAGGAACAGGTTTGCAAGAGTGATTATCGACAAGATGACTATGAGGTCGCCCTCAAAGCTTATACCCGACAGAGTCGTGGAACCGTCGATTGGCAGAAAGAATAGCGTGAAAATGAAGATGGCAAGTGATAGTACAGGAGCAAGGGTGAAGGCTAGCGACCTGACATCATGAGGCACTAGTCTCTCCTTTGCGAGAAGCTTTACAATATCAGCCAGAGGTTGAAAAATTCCAGCTGGTCCTGCAGTGTTAGGTCCAACTCGGTTCTGCATTCGTGCCTCTACTTTTCGTGTCACCCAGTCATAGAAAAGAGACATAAGTAGAATAAACAGAAATCCTGGAAATAGGAGTGAACGAATGAAGAATACTAGATCAATACTAACCAATCAACTTCCTCCTATCTATCAGTACATGAAAAACATGGGTCCAGACTCACCAATGCTGCAGGAACATCAGCAATGTTACCACCTTCTGTTAGTTTAATTACCGAATAGAGATTTGTCACAGTAGGAGTCCGAATCTTTACACGTTCTGGAGACTGTGTCCCATTACTCTTCACATAGTAAAAGAGTTCTCCACGAGGCGCTTCGACTCTGCTAATTGACTCGCCTTCTGCGACCCTCCTGGGGACTCTTATCTTGAAGTCACCTGCTGGAAGGTTATTAACAGCATATTCAATCATATCTACACTATTCAGAACCTCCTCAGCACGCACCAGAAGTCGAGCCCATGAATCTCCTTCAGTGCGGGAAATTAGTTCATAGGGGACCTCGCCATATGCGGCATATGGTGCTTCTTTTCTTACGTCAATTTTGAGTCCTGATGCACGTGCAACCGGACCAACAACGCATAATGAGAGGGCTTCCTTTTTGTCCATCACACCGACACCCTCCGTTCTCATCCGAACAGTTCTGTCTTCTTCAAAGAGATGTTTATAGAATTCTGCTCGCTCTCTCAACTTCTTGAGGTCCTCCATAATCCGAGGCTTAGTCTTTTCTTCAAGATCGCGACGGACACCACCAATAGCCAGAAATGATGTGATCACTCTGTTACCAGTAAGTATCTCTGTAAGGTCCATAGCAATTTCTCTATCCCGCCACATATACTGGAATAGCGCATCGTAACCAATCTCATGACCAGCATGGCCAAGCACAAGAAAATGGCTCTGAATCCTGTTCAATTCGAGAACAATTGTACGTAGGAACTTACCCCTGGAGGGTACTTCCACATCGAGTATAGACTCAACAGCTTGACAAAACGTCGTGCTATGGCAGCTATTACAGATACCGCAAATTCTCTCCACAAGATAGACATCCTGCATATAGGTCCGACTTTCGGTAGCTTTCTCGACTCCTCTATGGCAGTATCCTATGCGAGGTGTTACCTTTGTAACAGTCTCCCCATCGACATCCACAAGAAATCTCTCCGGTTCAAGAAGTGCGGGATGCTGCGGGCCAATGACAATCTTTACAGTCCTAGTTCCCTCTGCTCTGGTAGTCATCTCTTCTTCTGGTAAAACTTCTGCTTTGGTTTCGGGAGATGGAATCTCAGCGTCTTTTCTCAGTGGGTATACTCCCTCTGGCCAGTCATCTGAGATGAGCAGTCGTTTGGGGTATGGATGCCCTTTGAATGTTACTCCAAAGAAATCTGCGGTTTCGCGTTCATGGAAGTTTGCACCAGGAATCAAATCGGTTATACTCGCAATAGTTGGTTTATTTCTTGGGACAATACATCTCAGCGTGACAATGGTTCCATGAGTCCTAATATGATAAAGTACCTCAGTCGAATCTCCCAGATCGACTCCACTAATTGCTGAGAGAGTTGCTTCGTCATCAGCATCAAGGAATGTCTTGATGATATCCCTGTTCTTCTCTGAGCTTGCATGGATTGCTATTAGTCCCGGTTTGAGAGATTCTATCTGTACTGTGTCTTTCCCAAAATGCTCGAGAATCATCGAAGAGAGATTCTTATTTACATCATTCATCTTCACTTGCCTCCAATGTCTTTAGGAGTTTGACAACTCCATCAATGATTGCTTCTGGCTTCGGAGGACATCCGGGAATGTACATATCAACAGGAATTACTTTATCAACTCCGCTCAATAGGGGGTAGTTACCTGCAAACACGCCTCCAGAACATCCGCACGCGCCTATTGCAATAACAAAAGCTGGTTTGGGCATCTGTTCGTAGATTCGTTTCAAACGCTCAGCACACTGACGTGTTACCACTCCTGTAACTAAGAGTACATCTGCATGTCTCGGAGAAGGTTCAAGTTGAATACCAAATCTCGTTACATCATACCTTGGGGTGAGAAGGGCCACGACTTCAATATCACATCCATTACATGCACCTGAGTTAAAATGAAGTAGCCATGGAGATCGCTTCTCTGCCCATCTGACAAGTCGAGAGGCACACATTCTATTGGTTGCCTCCTTCTAAAAACAACAGTGATGATACAAGAATAATTGATAGATACATCAATAGTGAAAGAAGATTTGCGTATACAACTCCCAGTACTGCAAAGGCAATTATCAATAGTGAGGAATCCATCACGAGGAAATAGATGAGGTATCTATAGAGCGATATGCTCGTCTTCTGTTTGAAACCGATAGGACTTTCTCCACAAGCATATTGGTGCTGCCCTTCATCACGATCGGTTGTCAATGGAGCCAACCTATTACCTATTAGAAATAGCAAGAAGGTTGCTCCCAATACTAGAATAAATGCGAATGTCATTTCGATGAGCATACTCATAACCTTCGTTCTAGCGGATGGGTCCACCAGACGTTCTTGTACACGCTCAAACGCTACATATATTTTATTAACCATAATTTAAATGTGACCCTATAAGGTTAGATTCTGCAAAGAAAATCATCGATCTATTTACATTCCTTATCAGATGTTGTAAATGAAAAACATCATTGAACCTACAGAGAAGGCAAACTGCATCAATACATACTGAACAACAACAGAAGTCACAGGTTTTATCGAGCTTGAAAACGACCGGAAATATAGTTAGCATTGATACTCGTGAAAGTTCATACTCATTGGATGCTTGAAACAAAGCCTCTTGGTCATAAGGTAAGATTTGGTGATGATTGGGAATCAATTCTTTATGGAGTAGTTGTGGCTTCGTATTTGCTTGGACACGATGTCAAAATGTCGGTAGCTCTCATAAGAGTGGCTGATTCCAGCGTCCCAATTGCCACAATATCTTGACCATCAATCATGTCTGGGACTTCCCCTAGTAGCAGCACTGTGATTGTATAATTATCTCCTTCGATTACTAGAGTTACATTCTCCGCACTTATGGTTAGAGAACCTGCTTGAAGTGCTCCTTTGACCTGTATTGTTCTACCAATATACGAATCAGGATGTTCAACAACATCATCTACACTCAGGTATGGATCCACAAAGAGATTGAGCATGCTAAAACCGACAAAACCAATAGTAGATACTAGGATGACCACAACAAGAACCATTCGAGTCTTCTTATTCATCTCTATTGTTCTCCATCTATCTGCGATTCAACAATCTTGATTTGTTTTTCGATTCCGACCATTCTCATTAGAAGGTAAAATAGGAATGCGAACATTCCACCCCACAGTATTATGGCTACAACGAATAGTTCAACCTGCTGCATTATATTAGCTCCTTGACATTCTTATTCTCATCAACTTCTCATATGCTAAATCGACTCTATATGCTAGTTCGACCATAATCAGTGCAATCATTGTAACTGCAATCATTGCAACAAATAGGGTCATCATGTGTTCTACTTCCATATTAAGTCCTGATTCTGTTATAACTCTTGGATGAAGAGTGTCCCAAATTTGGATTGAAAGATAGCTCAATATTACCATCGGGAACGCAATGATCCCGAAGATAGAACCAAATTGGGCTCTTACCTCTCGATCACTAACAGAGGATCGATATGCTAAGATACAAGCATATGCTACCCATAAAATGAGAGTGGTCGTTTCGCGTGGGTCCCAGTTCCAAGGTGAATGCCATGCTGCATCCGCCCACATCATACCACTCAATAGTGTTATAGTAGTGAACAACAATCCAAGTTTAATTGATACCGCTCCGAGGATGTCATATTTCAAATCTCCTTTCCAGAGATACATTATTCCGCATAGTAATGTTCCCCCGAATAATCCGTATGCTACAAGAGCAGGGGCTACATGCTGGAAGAAGATACGAACGTTTTCTCCAAGTACAGCATCTGGTGGTGAGAAAATCCATGTCATATAGACATAGAGAAGTGATATCGCTGCTGTTATTCCGAGAAATATCAGTCGGTTCTTACTCACGGCCATTCAACTCGAATTGATGCTTGCTCTGCTACTTGCAATATGAAGGTTTTGATAGTTTTGAACATTCAAGGTGAAAGCGCAAAGTGGAATACAGATGCTGAGAGTGTCAACATAGCTATCAGGTGAGCAAGAAGTATTTCAAATAGTAACATAACTGTTTGTTCAGGTCCCATGACTCCAATGCCTATAAACAGGTCACCTAGAACTATACTCTTTGTGATTTCGATGAGGAGGATTAATCCTGATGTTGCTGTAGGGAAATACACGAGTGGAAATACTGTTGCTTTTGCTTCCGAAGGCATTGTTAGGGCTGATGCCATTGAACCTACTGCAGCCAAATCTAATATTCCGATAATGAATACAGCGATAGTTAGTGGAAGGTTAGTCAGGAATGAGAAACCAAACAATACAGAAATTATAGGAACTAGAAAGATCACAACCATTCCCATCAGGACAAAACCATAGATAACTTTGCCAATATACACTGCCCATGCTGGAATTGGGGCGGTTGCAAGACCACGTAGGGTTCCTGTTTCAGATTCTGAAAGGAAAATGGGAGCGAAACCAAACATTCCCATGAAGAAAATGATGACCCACAACATAGCACTTCCAACATCTGCTGGTATCGACCCTTCTGAAACAAGTGCAAAAGAAAATGCAATGACTGCAATCAGAGCAAAGAGAAACATTGCGAATGCTTCAAACTTCTTACGAAATTGAATGATAATGTCCTTCTTTGCGATTGCAAATGCTGCACTAAATCCGGATGTCATCGTATCACCTCAGAGTGTCTGATCAAATTCAGAAATTGGACCTTGACTAACGACTACTCCTTTTCTGAGAGTGACAAATTCATCACACAATTCAGCTCCAAAAGCTAGATTGTGAGTTGTCACAATTGTTGTTCTTATGTTTCTAAACTCATTGAGATATTCTTGAAAATCCTCAGTTGTATCTTTATCTAAGCCGCTGAATGGTTCATCTAGAAGCAATAGTTCTGGGTTGTGAATCAGACTTCGAACGATATCAAGTCTTTTTTTAAGTCCCGTCGATAGATTCTTGACAGGTTCTTCAAGCCAAGTCTTAATGGCAAAACGTTGGGATAACTCCTCAACCTGGCTTTCAAAGAAGTCAGACCGCAATCCATAAAGCTTTGAATAAAATCTGAGATTCTCGATGCCTGTTAGCTCATTATATAGTAGTGGTTTATCTCCCACTAGACCCAGAAACTTCTTCACCTCTTCTGGCTCTTCTTGTGGATTGAATCCCATAACAATGATCGTTCCTCCGTGAGGACGCAGTAGTGTGGATATGACTCGCAATAATGTTGTTTTGCCAGCGCCATTTGAACCAAAGAGACCCTGAATCCCTTTCTCTGAGAAATCGAGAGATATTTTCCTTAGCGCAACTCTGTACCCATATCTCCTAGTGAGATCTCGTATCTCGATGGCTTTGGCTGACATCTGAATCCTAATCCTCTTTCTATGTTTCACTACTGCCTGTCTTTTTAGTCTGTCTACATCTATTTAGCTCGACAGATTTGATTCAGTGGAATATCTTCCTTCCCAACCTGAGGAAAGGTGTACCCATTGATAGGACAACAGAAATTGGTATTAGATTTGCAAATTCTTGTACCGCAAATCCGACGCCAACCCCAACTATCGCCCACAATAGAAAAGTTGCAGGATCATTTACGACAACCCATGGAACGTAGGCTGTAAGTATACTTGGCACTATCCACCAAGCAACCATTATAGCAATTGGCACTGCGATAGCAGCGGCCAACATAATGAGCAGCCCAATTCGAGTACTCAAATATAATGGCCCTGGGAATACTTTATGCGAATTAAGGTAGCTCTTCGAATCAGTCCTTTTCTTTAGTTTAGCCATCTTGGTATAATCTTCTTTACCATAGAACTGGCGTGAATGTGCGACATTCCACATTCCAATAGAGTATGCTCTTCCACCTTTCTTGATACCGATATTTATGACATCAAGAGACCGATACCATCCAAACATGAATGGAATTCTCCGACGCTCATCATCCAAGAACCAGGTAAGCACTGCAACTTCATTTCGATGATTGACAGCTCCTTCCATAGCCATTCTCTCTCCCTTGAAATGCTTGTTACAGTGGTCAATGAAGTCCACCATTCTCTCTAGGGGAACATATACCTCAGATGGCGCTACACTTGGACCCAATCTTTTCACTCTCATGGGATAGAACCTTTCATCCCATTCATGATGACCTATTTCTTCTGACTCGACTGTCCCATGATACATTGCTATTGCTTTGGTGATTTTTTCTGCAAATTCATTGTTTTCTTCTTCTGTTCCTTCAAGAGCACATAGAACAAGCCATTCACCTGCTACATCAGGAGCCTTATCTAACTCTTTTAGCATCCCAAAAAACTCGTCTGTTATGAAATGGAGATAGAAAGGTCTCGTGATTCTGAGGATAGCTTGCATAGCACCCATGGTCTGTTCCTTGTTTGGGAATGAAATAGTCATAGGTTTAATCTTACGGATTGGAATTATGCTCAATACGACCTTAGTGATTATTCCCAATGTTCCATTACTATCAATAAACATTGAAGTGGACTCTTCATTGTTTTCTGAGCCAACTTCGGATTCCCAATAGAATTTCTTGTCTCCTTTGAAAAATGGTTCTGGCTTGTCATCTTTGAAAACTTCATCGATTGGTTTAATCGTACTAATGATCTCGCCGTCTGGTAAGACGACTTCCATCTCTACAACTTGCTCTCTGATGCCTCCATATTTGGTACTACCAATACCGCAGCCTCCTGCAGCCACCCATCCACCCACTGTACAGGAAGGTGCACTAGAAGGATAGGCTGCAACTGATAGTCCTTCGTCTTCAAGAAATTCGATTAATCTTCCCCAAATAATTCCTGCACCAACTTGGATTGTCATGCTGCCTTTGTCGATGTCGTATATTTCATTCATTCGGGTCATATCGACTACTAAGCCACCCTTTGTAGGGAGCGCTCCGCCATATCCAGAAGTTCCATGTCCACGAGGAATAACCTGGATATTATTCTCTTTACAATATTTGAGTAAATTCGATACTATTTCGCTAGTAGTTGGTTGTGCAACTGCTTCTGCATGAGGATTGATTAGGTCATTGACAATTCCTGGAAGTGCAGAAATGTCGTGTGAGTAGAGTTGATTCATGTACTCTGCTGATGAGAAGAAATCTTCACCAACGATATCTGCAAGTTTTTGTAAATGTTCATTTCGTAACATATCTTCACTCCCTATAATCCAAGAGCCTCCACTACTATCTGTGACAAGTCCTTGAACTTCATGTCCGATTCTATATGTTCAATTCCATCCTTCAATGACATTGTACATGATGGACATTCACTGGACATGATTTCGGCTCCTGTCTTCGTCGCTTCTTCAACACGTCTACCTGAAATTCGCACAGACATCATGGGATTAGTCCCTTTGAGCAGTCCACCACCACCACAACACCTTGCTTTGTTTCGATTGTGTTTCATCTCACGAACCTGTATTCCAGGAATCGCATTCAAAACCTCTCGAGCGGGATTGTAGATGTTTTGATGACGTCCCAATTCACAAGGATCATGCCAAGCTACCACATGTGGGTAATTCTTAATGAATTTGATTTTTCCTTCGTTGAGAAGTCTCAAAACAAACTCTGAGAATGGAAGGAACTCAAGTCCCTCTGTTGCTTCTTTACCGAGTAAGTGAGGATATTCTTCCGAAAAAGACCGATGGCAACCTGGACAGTTGAAGACTACAGTCTTCACACCAAGTTCTTTCATCTTCTGGAGATTGTGTTTTGCTAATTCAATACCCTTGTCAAAACCACCTGCTACGAAGTAAGGATTCCCGCAACAATATTCTTCTTCACCGAGGATTGTGAAATCCACTCCGGCTGCATGCATTATTTTGATTGTGTTTTCGCCCATATGTGCAAGTGTTCCTTTGAAGGAAATATTACAACCTGCAAAATATGCCACCTCAGCTTTGATTCCTATTCTGTCCTCAACAAGATCATCCACCATATCTGTCCAGAGGTTTCTGTCCTCTTGGTCCATCTCCATGATGTTCTGAGTCTCTTGTATCGATGTATCGATATAATTCACGATTTCTGGCCATTCCTCAAGATTTCCAATCTCTTGTCTTACACGTTGCCAGAATCTCAATAGAGGTATATTTGTCTGACAGATTTCTTGACATGCTCCACATAATGTGCAATTGAAAATCCTAGCTGCAAAGTCAGCTGGAATTGGCTTGTTATTCTTAATGAGATCCGCTAGTTGGAATATCTTCCCTCTCGGTGATTGTGAATCCCAGAGAGTATCAAGATAAGCTGGGCACACGAATGTACAAAAGCCGCACCTTGCACACACTATTGGTTCTATCTCGAGTCCGTCTTGTTTGAGAGGTTCGTAGGGTTTCGTCATTGCTGGGTCTCCTTATTATGGCCAGGGTATACCTATCCAATTGAAGATTGGTTCCATAATCGTCTCTCCATACACTGCAAGACCTCCGAGTGCAGCAATGAGAACGATGAACGCACCGCCTATTATTATGAGAATCCCATAAGTGAGCGAACTACCCGCTCCCTTCCATATACGATCTCCCAGTTTAGTTCGAACGATCATTAGGAAGAAGTATATCTCAATTAAAATAACAGACCATAGAATCTTGAACCTCATGATTGCAGATGCTTCAAGTGCGGCAAGAGAATAGTCTGGCTCCATAAATCCTGTGATCGCACCTGCGATTAATCCAATGAAACCGATTATTATTCCGACATACATGAAGACATCAATCTGATGAAACAACCGAGCAAGTCGTGTTCCAGGAGTACGAATGTTGTCTTTAAACCCGAAACGTAAGAGTAGATTAACCATAGCCAAAATAGCTGATACTGCTAGAATTCCTGTGTGGAAGTGTATAAATAATGGATGTAGTGCCAATCATATCACCTTCATGCTTTCCTCTTTATTATAACCACTCCTAGAATCAGAAGAATTGCGCCTACTGATACTGGGAGTATAATCATTAACATTCTCCATGTCCCAACCAAATCTACAGTGGGTGGAGGTGTGGGCGTCGTAATTGAATCACCGGTCACAGTGACTGTGATATCGAGTGAAGTTGCTAAATCGCTTTGAGCTGCTGTCCAGATGCGAATTGTCTGAGTACCAGCTGATAATGGAATGAATGTAATCTCTACAGAAATGGCTCCTGTGGCTGCATCAGTATCGTTAACTGATCCATCCTCAATCGCATTTTGAGAAATTGAAAACTGAGCATTGTCTTCCCATCCCGGCTCGACTTTAATCCATTCTGCCCCATTTCCTGCCTGAATCACCAAGACAAATGGGTTTCCTGTTGTTGCACTGAAGCTAGTCGAGTTTGAAGATAGAGTTAGGACTCCAGCTGTATCATGACAACCAGATGTTCCACATTCATTTGTCTTACTTGAAAAAGCTCCAACTGAACCTGCAGCAGTCACAACAAGTAATGATAAAAAGCCAATAGCGATGATGGTTTTAATAGTTTGATTACGTTTCATTACAGCAACACTCATTTTTGGTTTCGTTCTGTATCTTCGACCATTGAGAATACATTCGCCAAGTTTCATTTTCAAACTAATGTCTCATATTTGAGCATATTGGTTAACTGGCATTCATTGATTCTTTTTGAAACCTGTATAACCAAATGTACATCAACGATTAGTATTGTCAGGCATATGACTTACTTCAATCTTTTGTAAGAAAAAATTAAACGAGTTGCTGCTATCTTCGTAGTAGCTTGCCGAGGATTTTTAGAACAGGGATACCCATGGCTAACGCTTGATTCAAAGTCATTAGTCTAGTAATTAAAAGCCCTCCTAATCCTGCTGCGAATGCAATAAGTGCTAAGGGCGGAAAATAGAATGAAGGGAGTAAACTCGTTTCAAGCAATTGAATTAACGAGATAAGACCAAGAAATCTTGGACCCACCCACCCAACTACCAGAACGCCTACAAATCCAATAAGAAATCCAGAAAGCATCGATACCCTACCAATTGTCACTCTACCACCAAAGACTTTGACTGGATTCATGATATTATTTGGATCGAGTTTTTTCTTCATGACTTTGAGATTGTTGTATGAATCGTTGCCATAGTATTTCTTTGCATGTCTTCCATTCCATAATCCCACTGCGTATGGACGACCGCCAAAACGCTCCGCAAGTGAAGCAATCTGAAATGACCGATACCACCCAACTGTGAATGAGAATTTCTTCCTTTCATCATCTAAGATCCAGACCATGAAGGAAGCAGTACTATCATTGTTCAGCATTCCTTCAATAGCAACGTTGGAATTTCGAAGTTCGTACTTGGTCTTCTCTAATATCTCTGGAAGCATATCTAGAGGCGCAAGCATCTCTGCAGGGACAATACTCGGCCCATGTCGTTTAATTCTCAGGGGATAGAGTCTTTCATCCCAATAATACAAAGCCCGCTTATCATCCAAAACAAATCCATTTTCTTGCTCTGTAGTTGTTTTAATTATCTCAACATTATCTTCATTTTGGTAAATGGTGTCAAGGAGAGCTCCGGTAAGGATGTACTTTCCATTCTCATTTTCGCGCGCTTTCAAGTTTCCTAATTTGGATGTGTACTCATTCGTAAGAAATCTCATATAATATGGTTTGACAGTAGATAGGATTCTATCTGCAGTTCTCACAAGATCTTCCATACTGTCAAATGAGCACGTAAATGGAACTAGTTGGAGTTTCGGTATTATCTTGAGAGTGACCTTTGTTATTATACCAAGAGTTCCATATGTACCAGTGAAAAGCTTAGTTTCTTGCTCGGGAGTGCCAAGTCCCGCTGCTGATAACTGCTTGCTTAACCATTCATTACCTTCTTTCGCTCTTTCGCTGAGCATATCACTCTTTGAGTCAAGTAATACTTGCCCAAGTCTTACGAGTTTTCCATTTGGTAAAACCGCTTCAATTCCAAGAACTTGCTTCAGAATATCACCATTGCGAGTCGATCCTATTCCGAGACCTCCACTTGCTACGAATCCCCCAACAGTCGCTGCGGTCGCACTTGAAGGATAGACCGGTAGTGTAAAACCAAGACGCTCTAAGAATGTTAGAAGGTTTCTCCATGTAATACCTGTTTCAACAGTCACAGCAGACTCGAACTCGTTGAAGTATAAAATTTCAGACATACCTGATAGCGCAATGCAGAACCCTCCTCTTGTCGGAATTGCTCCACCCCATCCAGAGGTACCATTTCCTCTAGGAACTACAGGAATTCTATTCTCTATTGCATACAAAATCAGATTCTGAAGTGAAGGAACATCCACAGGTTGAGTAACAACATCAAATCTGGGGCTAACAATCTGATGCACCAAGTCCGGTAAACTCGTCACATCTTTTGAATAAATCATGCATGTTTCTGGCGTAGTTGAAACATTATCAGCTCCAACGATATCACCAATTCGTAGTTCCTCTGAGCTCATCGGTTCCTGTCACCTTCCTCCTTTTTTGGTGATAAGGAACTAGCTACAAGTTGTGTGATGTCCTGCACCTGTATATCATAGTTCGTAGTGAATTTTGCAAGGTCGAATGCTAGAATACATCGGGGACACTCAGTAACGACCCGAGTCGCAGGAGTTACAGTCACATCTCTCAGACGTCTCTCAGCAATTTTAGCTGAGAGAACAGGATTTACGACATCGAGTAAACCATGAGATCCACAACACCTTGTATTTTGCCGCGAAGGATTCATCTCAACATTATAAACACCAGGAATCTCATCGATGATTTCCCTAGGTTCTTCAGTTGCTTTCAATACTCTGGCTGAGATGCAAGGATCATGAAATGTTGTTGTTATCATAGGCTGCTCATCAAAGTGAAGCCGTTTCTCACGGATTAAACGATTGATAAATTGTGATGCAGTCAGTAGTTCGATGTTATGGTCTTTTTTCACACGTTCGCTGTATTCTGACCAAGTCTGTATACAAGAAGGGCAGCTGAATACTATTGTTTCAACTCCTAGTTGCTCCATGATTTCCAGATTCTTCTCGGCCATTTCATTGATATCTTTAAGATTTCCCGCCCACCCCAAAGGAGCACCACAACATACCTCTTTGTCCCCGAGTAATGTATAGTCAATGCCTGCGTAGTCCAATATCTTGACCATTGATTTAGCTACATCATGCAGCTGGGACTTCAAGGAAACATTGCAACCTAGAAAATACGCAACCTTGGCTTTTTTCAATATACGTCCTTTGACAAGTTCTTCCACACCTTCCATCCATAGAAGTCTGTCTGCCGAACCCATCCACATTGGATCCCCACGTTCTTTGAGTGATTTCAGAACAAATTTGGCTGGAGCTGGCAACAAATCTCGTTCTCGGACTTCTGCCCGAACTACTTCCCAAAATCGATCAAGACTAATACCAGTTGTGCAAACAAACGTACAGTGCTCGCATAAGTTGCATAGAAAAATCTTGTCAGCGAGATCTTGTCCGAATTCGCTTGTTCCTTCAATGACTGATTTGACCAGATGTAGTTTGCCTCGTGGCCCATAAGACTCCCAATTTAATTCATGAAAAACTGGACAGACAAGAGTACAGTTCCCACACGATGCGCAGACATATGGTTCATCTTCTTGTTTGTATTTCTCAAGGAAGTCCAGTTTGGTCATCTCTAAGCACACCATATGAAACTGCTTATTCCCAAATTACTGTGTGCCAGTATATAGTTATGCCAAGAGCTGTTACACTCTTAGCATATTCAATATGCGGATTGAGTCACTTAAGGTCTGCAATCATCTCTCCAGCACAAGCCATACCTGACCTAGATGCAGCTTCCATCGAAGCGTAATACATTCCACAATTCGCATGTGAACCTGCAACATACAGCCCTTGAACGCCAGTCCGGTTTGTTGTCAAACGATCATCCATTATTCCCGGTGGTTGTGAAAGAACTGATTTCCAGATCTTCCAACTCTTCTTCCATGTGACTTTCTCCTTCACACCAGGAATCAGTATCTCAAGCTCATTAAGGATTTCTTCAGTAGCATCTTCATCACTCATTTTGAGAAGTTCTTTATCAATTCCTGTCACGGTTAAGAGTGATTCACCTATTGGAGCTAAAACACCTGAAACCCTCTTAGCTTCTGCAACTATGTTGATTTTTCTCTCAGGTACAAAAGCACCTACATTGAAATCTAATATTCGCGACTTCAATCCAAAGTATGCCACTGTGGATGGAGCGTATTGAAACTTAGCTGCCTTCTGAGTGAACTCTTTAGGTAGATCACTCATTTTCACAAAGTTTGGTAGAAGATCAATTGGTACAGTTAAGACAACAGCATCAGTGTCAAGATGTTTGCTCTCGCCATCTTGTTCATAATCAACTCCGACAACTTTTCCGTCCTCGATTATGACTTGTTTGACAGCGCAGTTGACTTGTGGTTCTACTCCAAAGTTACGTGCTTGCAGCATCAGTGTATATGCTACACTACCTAACCCGCCTCTTTCTGGATACATCGCACTGAAACCATCTTCATATGCAAATCTCAGGTTCTCAGAGTATAGATATTGTCCAGCGGAAACCTCGCTAGGATCCATGAACGTGACTGTCTTAATAAGCGGAGCATAGAAGTCGTTTTGAATCGATTCTGGGATTTTCTTATCTTGAGCATATTCTGAAAAGGTCATTTTGTCAAGTTCTTTGAACTCCTCTTTTGATCTCTTTATGTTCTCCTGAATTAGTAATCCCAGTCGAGCTCTATCAGTTGTAGGAAGCAGTCCAAACTTAGCAAGCTCCACAGCAGACCTACGAATGATGTGTCTATTCCCATCCTTCAACCAGACTGCACCTTCACCTACTGTGGTCATTCTCACACCGCTTCTCTCGAGAATAGGAATTAGTGATTTAAAGCCACCAACGAAAAAGTGTAGACCTTGGTCAAAGACATATCCTGATTCGGTGTAGGATCTTGCACGGCCTCCGACTGTCTTCTCCTTTTCTAGAATCGTACAACGAGCCTTTAGACCCTTTAATTCCAGTGCACAACTAAATCCTGAAATTCCACCACCAACAATCACAACGCGTGTGCCTTTTTCTTTACTCATACATTACATCTCCATTCTTTATTTGTAACTCTTCCTATCCTTCAACTAGAGAGGATCGAGCTTTATCTAGTATTAATTCATCAAGCTGTATCACTTTCAGCTTTGTTTCCCTTGCATTATAACTGAGATTCTTATAGCACGAAATGCAGGACGTGATGATCCCATCAACTCCCAATTCTTCTGCTTCAGCGACTCTTCGCCTTCCTACTGATGCAGCAACATCTGGATCGAGGACTGCAAGAAAGCCACCACAACAATTCGAATTCTCTCTGTTGTTCTTCAACTCAACGAGCTCAAGATCAGGAACTGCTCGAATGATTTCTCTCGGTGGTTCGTAGATTCCTAAACCTCTTCCGAGGTGGCAACCATCATGATATGTATAGGTCCCTTCCAGACCTTCAAAAGTGAGAACTCCATTTTGAACCATATTGGCTAAGACTTCCACAGAATGTAGAATCTTGATATCAAAATCTGGAATGATACGAGGATAATGTTCTGCTAGTGTGCCATAACATCCTCCACAACCAGTTACAATATGGTCAACTCCTGCTTTCTTAAACATCTCGTAATTCTTACGGACAATCTTTTCAAAGCCCTTATCGTCACCAGCCCAATAATTGAAAAGACCACAACAAACTTCGCTGGGAACATATCCTGCATTCACATTCAATTTATGTAACATATCAACTATTGTCTCAGGTTGGTCGGGGTACCAGAAACTCCCCATGCAACCAGAGAAAATCGCTGTGTTTGATTCTTCTGGAAGCTCGAGATCTTCGGCCCATACACCTCGCTCATCGGCTTCAAATCCGACGAATGGTGTTCCTTCTTTTTCTAACCACTCAAGCACCTTTGTTAGTGACTCTGACATCTCTCCTCCAGTTTTTAGGAGTTGCGCCTTTGCATCGTGCCAGATGTCTGTAACTGGAACTCCAGCTGGACAGATTGCTTCACATCTTCGGCAGTCTGCACAATAGAGTTTCTCTAGGAGAGCTGCTGGAGGGTCCCGCATCTTAGTGGCATATGCCCTTAATGCTCTGAGTTTTCCTCCAGGGCTATCAAGCTCTGATTTTAACTCTATAAACATTGGACAAGTGTCCCTGCAATAATTACATGAACCACAATTTTTTAGAATTTCTGAAAGATTATCGATATTCATTGTAAAATCTCACTCTCCCACATATTTTGACAACCGCCGAAAAGCGGTGGCAAGCAAGAATAGGACATCTATTCTCCTATATGATGTCAAACAACTCGTAACTCTATCCGGATTCATGATTCCACTAGGGTCCCATTTCTCCTTTGCTTTTTGCATTTCTGCCATCCGGTTTGGATATGCGCGAGACATGTAGATTGAATTCTGAAGTCCGATCGTATATGGTGCGCCTCCTATTTTGATCGCCTTCTTCATCATCTTGTGCAAGATTCCTTTGCTTGAAATGAACTTGAGATATTGTGCTGCATCTATCATTACCATGAGTTCGAGTCTCATTTCATTTTGAGTGCCAAGCATCCCAAACCATAAAGCAGGAATCTTGTGTGATCTGCGATATTTCTCAAATGCTGAAAGCATTTCATGCACCTTTTCAATAGGCATCCAGAATTCTTGGAACATTAGAGTTTCCGTATGTTCTTTTGGATTGAATTCCGCATCATACCTCAGATCCCATTCCTTCTCTGAAAATTCTTCGTTGATGTACACTCCATCGTGTTTACCAGTAATTGACTTCAAGTCTTCAAGCGGGACTGAGGGTACATCGATATAGGTCACTGATAGAACATATTTACCAATCTCAAGTGGATTGCTGTATTTCTGCAACTCGTCATCTGCAATTTTTAGATAAACTGGTCTTGCTTCAAGTGTTGTGATTTCTGTCAATGCATTACAGAGTCCTTCGATTGTTCTAAATCCGTAGCTAAATGATTTGTACTCATGAACAATCTCGTGAATCTTTAATTTAACCTCAAAAACAACACCCAGTATACCATATGAATTGAGAAAGAGATTGATATCCTCGCCTTCCAGGACTTCTAATGAACCATCTCCTCCGATAACAGATAATGCCATGATATGATCTTTGAGGCTTCCATAGAACGGAGTACCTATTCCACCTCTACCTCCACATCCAATCCACCCTCCGATTACTGCAGATTTTGCACTTGATGGATAAATACCCAGGGTAAGATTCTGTTTTGCTAATGCGTTTGCAAGATTTTCAAAAGTTACTCCTGGTTCAACTCGAACGAACATTCCTTCCTTGTTGATCTCTAGTATCTTGTTCATAGGTTTCATATCGAGAGATATTCCTCCACGACTCGGACTAGAAGAACTCATACAACTTGAAGCGCCGCCTCGTGGAATAACAGGAATATTGTATTCACGAGCGATTTTCAGAATGTCCTGAATCTCCTTTTCATTTTCAACTCTCACAACATAGTCAGCAAGATACTTTATCTTCCATCTATAGTGATATTGAGGTAATGATGAAGGGTCTCCGCTATAGACGACGCGTTCAAGCTCTGAGTCTCCAACTCGTCCTTCTCCTACTACTCCTTTTAGCAAGTCAATTACTGATTCTTTCTCAGGAGTTGCTGTTTCAGGAGGAGTTTCAGGAATTGATTCGACTTCATTTTCTATTTCTTCATTTGACATCTCAATCACCTCATAGAATGAAAGTTTCTCCCAGATAGATGCCCATTATCCCAAGTATGGTCCATAGTACTACTGCAGGTAATCCTAGATTGCATGTTTTCCAACCACCGAGATGTGTAATAACTGCGAGAGTACCTAGAATCATACTAATTATTCCAAGCCAGATGTGCCAGGAGTGCATGAATAATAACATGTTGCTCAAATTGAACAAATACGCAGGATTCATCGCTGCCCAAACACCTGATGGTTCCATTACTAGTGAAATGACATTAATGCTTGTTAAAATGTATGCAACAGTCAGCATAATACCATGAACTTTGGTAAACCGTTCTTCATCATAATACTCGAGGGCTGAACCAAGATATGCTAAGACTAAAGCTGGCGCTCCTAATAACCATCCATAATGGAATTGAGGAATATCAAATGGCTCCACAGGTATCTGTCCAACGGTGTAAGATAATATTGGACCTACGGTTTCCACACCTGATGCATCAGCTGCCACAATTCGCCATTGTACAACCTGATTATTCGCAAATCCGGGAATGATACCAATATAATTACCACCTTCTTCAGACATTGTAACATTCAGCCATTCTGTTCCATCGTTGATACTGTATTGGAGTCTTACGTATGTTATCGTTTCTGAAGATGTAACTGGAACAATGACGGTGAGTTCCTCATTTGCTATTGGAACCTCAGGCTGAGTTGATGGTGTTCCGATTGAAGGACCTGGTCCTGCTGAAACAACATTCACAGTTATCAAACT
>CAZMBV010000003.1:0-1852 GCA_964564335.1 uncultured archaeon | reverse complement strand
GATGGTTAACTATAGAATGAACATCTTTTTATTGTCGTGCTGTTGAAAGTTACAAACTCAAACCGTACGAGTTTGGTGAAACATCTATGGTGTACTACACTGAAGAGACCCCTGGGGTCAATAAACGCATGGTAGCAGGTTATTACCTGTTTCTGTGCCTCATTGGTTTCGCCATTCTCCTAGGACCTACGGGATCTGGAATACCTATTACTTTACTAGGTGATAGGGTCCGTGGGGCGCATGAACTAGCGACACCTGATATGGGTGATCTTACTGATCCTGAATCATGTATTGGTGGTTCTTGTCATACTGACGAGTTTAACTACTGGAATGAAACAGGTCATGCGACGGCCGTGACGGCTAATAGCACATACGTGTTTATCGGCAGTCACGTTGAAAGAGCATGGGCGGACTTTAATGCCACATGTGCTCAGTGTCACGCAACTAATTGGAACAACGCTACATACCCGAATACACATGACGGTATTGATGTTCGATGTGGTGCGTGCCATGATTTGACATCGCCGTACTATTCAGTTGATGCTGATACTTGCGGTATATGTCACACAACAAGCACTAACCCGCACTATTTCGTCGATGACTGGGCAAACTCAGCTCATGCCAACTCACTAACAGATCTCAGAGGCAACAGCCATGCATCCTCATCCTGCATGCACTGTATGTCGGCTGAAGGATTCATAGATCCAACCGCTACTGATTTGGATCCTAATGGAGCCTACAACTCACTTACTTGTCCGGCTTGCCACTCTGTCCATTCGGCAGATGTGGTTAATCCCGCTCAGATACGCGCTGTCAATTCCACAGAACTCTGTGGTCTTTGTCACTCTGGAAGTCGCTACCCGATGTACGATACTTTCACTGCTGGCCCTCATGCTTTGACAGGTGTTGTCGATTGTGTATCTTGCCACGGGTGGCAACAAGGTGCACATGGAGCCGTAACGAACCACACTTTCTTTATCGTAAATGCGACAGCAACGTGTGGTCAAGGACCTGAATGCCATGAAGGACAGGAAGCATGGGCTTTGAGCCAACTTGAAGAGATTCAGTCATCATTTGATGCATTGGTATCAGATTTTGAAACTGAAGCAACTGATTTCGAAGCAATAGTAACGGCTTACAATGAAACAGCTGATGCAGACTACGAACTCACAAGTTATGTGATGGGCGTACTTGACGATGCTGCTAGCACCGTGAGCTATTACCAAGCAGACAGTTCTTCTGGTTTCCATGATCCAAAGGGAACATTTGATGCATTGAATTCAGCATTCAGAGACCTTCTCAATGCTGAGGCATACTACTATGAGAATCTCCCCGTACCAACTACAACAACTACAACTGGTGGTGGTGGAGTTCCTCTAGACACTCTGTTCATTGTTGGTGGAGCCGCAGGTGGTATCATTGTTGGACTACTCCTAGGAGTTTTGGTTGGCAGACGTCGATAGACGCTGCAAGAAACAAACATTTGTATGGGCACCCAGATGCCTTAGGCATCTGGTATCCCTATTTTTCTTACAGCTACTAGAAGTTCAACATAGCCACATTCGAGTTTTATTATTGGTGTGGAAATTTACATGAGATATCCCATTACATTAGGAAATAACGACAATGAAACCAAAAATCCTCTTCACAGTATTGTTTGCAATCGTGATGTTGAATGCACTGACTTCGGGTGTAAACATCACTGTTAGTCCGAAGTATAATTTAGACAGCATTGGGAATGCCAATACCACTCTCTTGTCACAAGAGCTGGAATACAACATATCTTCATACAAGAACTACCTAGATGCGACACTTGCTTTAATGATGACTAAGCATCTTAACGCGACGACAG
>CAZMBV010000002.1:0-40537 GCA_964564335.1 uncultured archaeon | reverse complement strand
GGTCGCCAGTATTGTGTATGAGCATGCCAAGGTCGTACATTGGGATTCCAACACGAGTATAGAGAACTCTCTCTCGTTCAAATCCCATTTCAGCAAGGACACTGTTACACATTTCACGTATGAGAGGCCCAGAGAGGAACTTAATCCCAGAGGCTACGATACGATCCATGACTCGTACTGCTACTAGATGTGCGTCAGTACGCTGTAGCTTAGCTTCCAAAACAAGACTATCAATGATTTTGTTGGCATCAAAGGTCTCCATGGTGCTACTGGTCGTACGAACCTTGGGCATCTTCTTCTCTCTCATACGAAGATCCTCTGCATCTGTTAGCGTGCTACGAATGTCAGTCATGCGAAATCTTGGACCTCCCTTCGGATGTCATCAATGTCAGGAATTTTTCCGCTGTAGAGTAGTTTCATCGTACCCTTGTTCTCAAGGATAATTGTGGGAGTGCTAGAAATGAAAATTTGATGTTCCAATAGTAAGAACTCAAAGTCTGGGTCCATTTTCTGTAGATCCACAGTTTTCACCTCAACGCAATCAGACCCGCTAAAAGCTTCATCGACTACTGCTTTTGCTGCAGGACAATTTACACAGTTGTCCTGTGTGAATAGATATAAAATCGGCTTCGTAGCTAGTCCTCCCGGCGTATGAATCACTCAACCTTCCCTCCCGGCGAGAAGGGGGTAAAAGACACTTTGGTGTTCTTGGAATAAAAGCGTTGTCACGTGTGGAGTCGGCCTGTCGCTAAGTTTTAAGACGTTTCCGGGAAGGAGTGGTTCGTTCATTGTCCACAATATGAATCACTTCCGGTGCTACTTAAGGTCGTACAAAACTTGGTTCGATTAACAGTGTTAATAGCTTGAATTTTGCAACTCAAGAGCAATTCATTGAACAAGTATCTAGTAAGTACCACCAATACATGAAACAAATCGGGATATAGTTTGGCGCGAATCATTGTCGAAATTCCGACAATAGAAAGGGAATGGTTTACAAGACAAAAGCTAGAATAAGGAAGCTGTGTGATGGACTGAGTACTGAAGATGGTGATTACTTCATGCCAACGTATCTGAAAGCAAAGAGTCCAGAGGATGGATGGATTCGAGTTGTTAGAAAAATTATGGATAGTGGAATGGTACGTGTCGATGAAAGAGGTAGCGAAACCAAATGGCATAGTAATGTTATGATTCATATTGCAGACCCGTACGTGGATAGAGTAAGTAAGAAATATCCTTTCAGTGAAGGTGTACTCAAGGAAAAGTATGCTACTCAATTGCTAAACCCCGACCGACTTGATTTTGATTATACCTATGGAGAAAGACTCAATGCATGGGGAGATGAAATCAATCAGATAGATTACGTTATTACGAAACTAAAGGAAAGTCCAAATTCTAGGCGCGCAGTCGCAACAACCTGGGACCCTCGAAAAGACACCGTTGTGGATGAGGTCCCTTGTCTGAACCATTTTGTATTCATGGTCCGTGAGGGTCTACTGGATTTGTCCGTTATGATCCGTTCCAATGATATGTATGGTGCTTGGCCTGCTAATGTTTACGCTCTGGGAGAACTTCTCGCCTATGTTTCAGAGAAAACTAACTTGAAACCCGGCACTATAACAACACTTTCTATTAATGCACACATCTACAAGAATGATTGGAGTATAGCTGAAGAAGTGTAGGCGTCTTCCGCGGCATTCATATAGACCTTTAACTTGCAACCACGAAACGGTTTCAAGTTGTAATCTCAACACCGGGTGCAAAACAGTGATGGATAATACCGATAAAAAGCTCGTTTCAATACTGCAAGAGGACGGTCGAACAAGTCTTTCTGAGATTGGAAAGTCTCTTGGAATGTCACATGTAGCAGTTAGCAAGAGATTAGACAAACTAATCAAAGCAAATCTTGTCAAGATTTCAGCAGGGATTAATTCCGAAGCGGCTGATACAAAAGTCCTATTTCTAGGTTTAGAAACTGAGAGCATGGAGGTTGCTGAGAATATCAAAAAGAAGTATGAACGTTGTCCAAGACTTCTGATGTTTGCTCCTGTTACAGGTTCATACAATCTCTTTGCAATGATGATTGCAGAAGATACTTGGAGCCTTGAGTCAATCCTAGGAACCTGCAGTATGAGAACAGAACCAGGGATTCGAAAATCAGAAACATGGTTTGGAAATGCACCAATTCTTCCCAAATTTCTCCAAATTAATCTGGCTCCGGATAACATGGGATCATCCAAAGCACCCTGTAAGATGGATTGTGAGGCTTGCAAGAGATATACGATGAACAAATGTGTTGGATGTCCTAACACTAGTACCTACAAAGGTACACTATGGGCAATCCCAACTACATCAAAGAAGAAACGTGGGAAGAGTAAGAGTTAACACCGCATAACAGCACTTTTTCATTAGTGAAGCTCATGACAGATGTATTCATACACCCATTAGCCGTTGTTGACGAAGGAGCAGATATTGGAGATGGAACACGTATCTGGCACTTTGCTCATGTAAGAGGGACTGCGAAGGTAGGTAAGGGGTGTAACATAAGTAAGGATGTGTACATTGACGCTGATGTTGTAATAGGAAACAATGTGAAGATCCAAAATGGTGTTTCAGTATACCATGGAGTGACAATTGAGGATGATGTTTTCTGCGGACCACACATGACATTTACAAATGATATGTATCCACGTGCATTTGGTGATAACTGGCAGGTCTTCAAGACGTTGGTCAAGAAAGGAGCTTCAATCGGAGCGCATGCAACTATTGTCTGCAATACAACTCTCGGTGAATATTGCATGATTGGGAGTGGTGCTGTGGTGACGAAAGATGTACCAGCATATGGTCTCGTAGTCGGAAATCCAGCCAGACTTGTTGGATACGTTTGTAAATGTGGCCAACCCCTCAAGAATGAGATATCACGAGATTCCAAATCTATAAAGATGCAATGCTCGAAATGTAATGAAGAGATTGTTATCCCTAGGGAAAATACGTAATTCAAAGGTAGGCAGAATTCCATTGTCCCATATCTACAAGAAGTTCGTAAAAGAACGTGCTGCAGGGTTAGTGACAGAAACAGAGAGAATAAGGAATGTCACAGTTATTGCACATATTGATCATGGGAAGACTACTTTGACAGATTCGCTAATTGCGGCTTCGGGACTTCTCTCACAAGAAGTCGCAGCTACTGCGAGACTACTTGACTATGACCTCATAGAGCAAGAACGTGGAATTACCATCAAAGCATCAGGGATTTCAATTCTGCATGTAATGAAAGAGAAAGAACATCTCATCAATCTCATTGATACTCCGGGGCATATTGACTTCTCCAGTCATGTCACTCGAGGATTGAGACTAACGGATGGTGCAATTGTAGTTGTAGATGCAATTGAAGGAATAATGGTTCAAACTGAAACTGTTACTAGGCAAGCAATGCAGGAGCTTGTGCAACCAGTATTATTCGTTAACAAAGTTGACAGACTTCTAAGAGAAAGAAAACTAAGTGGTCGAAAGACTGCAGAGGAGATTAATCGAGTAGTCAGAGAATTTAATGCCATGCTCGGAAAATATCTAGATGATGATCTTCTAGAAAAATGGGAGGTTTCTTTCAACAAGGGATCTCTAAGTGTGGGCTCAGCTCTAGATAAATGGGGAATAGATAAGGACACATTGAAGCAAAGAACTAGGGGGAGTGAAAATCCTACAGATCTTGCAAATTCATTCATCGAACTACTTGAGGAAATCGAGGGTATTTATAGAAATGAGAAGCGAAAAGATCTGATGAAACTATATCCTGTTTCAAGAGTCATCCTTGATTCAGTTATTCAGACCATACCTAATCCAATCAGAGCTCAGGAATACAGGATCCCATCATTTTGGGAAGGAGATATAGAATCTAAAGAGGGGCGGTCTCTTATGACATGTGATTCTAAAGGACCTTGTATCTGTCTTGTCGGAGATGTTCAACCAGATAGACATGCTTCAACAGTTTCTGCAATCCGTGTATTCTCAGGGATATTAGAACGTGCAAAACCACTCATCAATCTTAGAACCGGAGAACAAGTGAAATCGCTTCAAATAGGTCTCTCAATGTCAAAGACAAGAGTTGACCTTCCTGCAGTTCCTGCAGGAAATCTTGCATTCATTACCGGAATCAAAGACATAGCTGTTGGAGACACTCTTGTTGACCCTAAATTCAAAGGCATGGTGCCGATGATGGGATTACAATATCCAATGGAGCCAGTTGTGACGTACACAGTTGAACCAAGGAATCTGTCAGAACTAGCTAATATTCCAGAACCTATCGCAGACTATGTCAAGTCTGACCCAGCTCTGGAGTTCGAAGTGAATCCGGAAACGGGAGAAATGCTACTTTCAGGAGCAGGAGAACTCCATGTTGAGATTACTGTAGAGAAGTTGACTCGAATGGGCCTCGCTGTGATTCTAGGGACCCCTATGGTTCTGATGCGAGAACAGATTACAAAAGATGGAGTTACCTGTACTTCCGAAGCTGAAAACGTAAGTAATTT
The DNA here is from genome assembly GCA_964564335.1 of uncultured archaeon. Taxonomy (GTDB): domain Archaea; phylum Asgardarchaeota; class Thorarchaeia; order Thorarchaeales; family Thorarchaeaceae; genus SMTZ1-45. The sequence goes on along the minus strand of CAZMBV010000002.1, from coordinate 36,011 downwards.
CTCAGTAAAGGTATTGATGCCTACTAGTGAGAATCCATCTGACGAATTAGGGACAGTTATCGACAAAGAATACATCTCAAATTGCTGGCTCATTGATGCATCTGGGAAAATCAATCCATATGGAGAAGAAGTTGAATGGATAAAGGAAGCATTCAGAACCATGATTAAGAATGGTCCAATCAATGGGGAGAAAATGCGGAAAATATGGGTCATTATCGAGAAGGCACACCTAAAGTACAGTGCTCCGGAAACCTCTTGGGGGGAGATAACTCAACCACTTCTAGAAGCAATCAGGCAAAGTGTCATGAGTGGAAACCCCACATTATTGGAACCCTGGATTAAATTGGAAATCAGTGCTCCAGAAGAATATGTTGGAACATTGTCATCGATACTTGCAAAGAGGAAAGGGCAAGTTCTTGAGATTAACTCAGAAAGGTCCCTTTTCAAAATTCATGCAGAAATTCCAGTTAGAGAATCTTTTGGCCTTGCTAATGAAATTCGAACTGAAACATCTGGATGGGCAACCTGGGGAGCTCGTGCAGGTGGATATCGAAGTTCAGATAATCAAAATATCAGATTTGATTGAGAGGAAAGTCACATTCTCAGATAATATCGTCGATTCATTTCTGCTCCAAGAAGTGCTAAAACTCGTCTGTCAACTAGAGATACTGCATCCATCATCCGTAGTGCTCGAGTGATATTGGAGAATACAGCGTTGAGATAGGGTTGAGCTTCAACCATCTCAGATTGTTCAACCATCTGTAGGTACGCATTTGCAATTTTAACGAGGCCTAGCCAGTCTTCTGCAAGAATGAAAGTGTATTGAGCATCATCAGTATTGGTTAATATTCCAGAGAATTTGGATCGATCTATGTACGCTGCATATTGATTCTCCAAGGTTAATGAGAATTTTCGTAACATCTGAAACATTGACGCTGATGTAGCTTTGATGAATTCAACTGATTCTCCAAAATCAGATTCAATGTCAAGTACTTCGTTAAATGCTATTGCTGCTGCATATAGACCAGAAGCCAAATCGGAATAGTCCTTGTTATCGTAAAAGGCTCGGATAGTTTGAATAAGGTAAGTCTGACCCAACCAATACTGTGCAAGTAAGGCATCAACCCTGACCACTTCATCATCAACAGCAGGTTTGACTCTAGCGCTAAGTTCTACATTCAGTACTTCGAGATTAATCTTTGAAACAGCAAATGCGGCAATAAGTTTAGCAACATCTGCAAGATGGCTCGAACTAGTACTCATTATCTTTGAACGTTCAAGAAGTGTATTCCAAGAATTTTCTAAATATGGAAAAACTAGAGACACCCCTTGTATGAATATCGAATCTGTTTCTGTATCCTCCAGCATTCTATCAATATCATCCAAGAGCCTACGTAGTCGTGCAGGTAAATGTCCACCGTGGCGCGCAAGAAGCCAAACAAGGTCAAAGGTTGAGATTGCTATCTCTTCGTATGCTCGCGAGTCAGTCGGAAATAGAGGTACATATTGTCCGATAATATCCCGAATTGGTTCTTGAGAATCATCAGTATCAGTACGTTCTGCAGAACGCATCTTTGACAATGCAAGACCCATTCGTGTCCCAAGAATTTCTATATCAGAGATTTGCCCACTAGTCAGTAATTTTTCCCTAATTTTTACAGTACGTTTGAAAGCTTGAATACCCAATTCCCAGAACTCATCGGATTCTGTAGAAAGGCATAACCAACCAATAGCATTCTCGACTCGTGATAACTCAATTTCGTAATTGGAGATAGAATCCTTATACTGCTCCAGGATATCTCTAGCATGGGAGAGGTACTCGATTGCCTTGCTCATATTTTCGTGATCGCTCATTAATCCATGAGCAAAGCCAAGCCCAGCTAATGTTCGGAAAACATGAATCATTTGGTGGGGGGTCTTGTTCTCAATACTATCATAGAGTTTTAAGCCAAGTTCTAATCGTTCAACAGCATTAGAAACTCCTTCTCTCCAGCCATTCACAAGAATATTTGAACCAATCACTAAATGCGCAAGACCCACTTCATCACGATTGACTAAACCAGCTTTTAGAGCAATATCATAAAATTCTGAAGATTTATCCCCAAGCTTTCGAGCCACATTAAAATCAACAGTATCATCACGGGTTTCATTCACTCCCTGTTGAAGTGTGACTTCTGCAAGCTTGAGAGAATCTTTACTTCGTCGTGCGTACTTCTCCAAATCATTGAGAATATTCCTGGACTCATTAAACATTTTCAATTCTGTTAGAACACAGGTATAATCAAAGGTGACTTCAAACGTGAGCTCGTCATCACCAATTTCATTTGTTATCTCAATCAATCTATTCAGAAGTAATTCAGAACCTTCAAAGAATCCAGCTTCAACTAGTATCCATGCAAGATAATGAACCTCGTGAAGCGCCAATGAAATAGTGGCATCATGCCGACGATCATAGATTGCATTTAGTACCATTAACACTTCATCACTCAAGAAAGGAAGAACAGGACGGAGATTCAAACGAATCGTTGAATTAATTGCTTGAGACAATTCACCAAGAATATCAATCAGACGCGGAAGTGCTTCGAGATCAGGTAGAAGTTCACATTCAGCTCTTCTGTAACTATTCGTATATCGTGTATCAAGAAGGATTAACATTTCTGGAAGTACCCTATTCTCGTTGAATGACATTCTTACAGCTAACTCGGTCAGCTTTGCATTTGCAAGTCCAGGGCGACGAAGGATTATCTCCTCAATTGCTCGAGCAATATCAAATAACACATTAGCTTCTTCGGGGTTCCGAAAGGAGATTCCTTGAATTTTAGATAATCCATCATCAAGCGAGAGACGTGCAATCAAGATATCTCTCAGTATTGCTTGAAGTATAGACTCCACAAATACTCGCTCCTTACTCTAGAAAAATCAGTACCTACCGCTTTAAAAGTTTCACAGAAAACTATCGCTCAATCACAAAATCATGCCATTCGCGAGATGTTTCTGTTCCACGCATCCTTTCCATTCGAACTTCATGTTTAGGGAGATTTCCACTATCATTAATGCGAAATCGTAGAACTGCATCTGCTAGATAGGAGAATGTTGCATATGTCTTCTCATCATGAACTCCTTCTTCTAGAACATACATGATACTGTGGGAACTCTGCGTGACCCTCCCACTAAGACGTTGTACAGCTCGTGGCATGGTCGCTTCGTTAGAGTGAAGAATTAGTGTTGAGAGACTATCAATTACAATTCGAGCTACAACGAGATCCTCTAAAACTTCTGATAGGACTATTCCCAATTCACTGATATCATCAACTTTAGCTAAAGAACGAGCGGATCCTGTTTTTGGTGCACCCATGCGCTCAGAATATCCATCAATAAAGACAAACTGACCGGATGCTTCTTGAATTTCAGTAGTCCACCCGTGTCGACTCATATCATTTCGAATTACTCTAGGAGAAACATCTGTTGTTACAAAAACAGCTGGAAATCCCTGAGCTATACCTTCAGCAAGAAAAGCCTCAGCATAAGTAGTCTTACCTGAACCAAGTGGACCTACTAACATGTAGGAAACCTGTGTCAGCTGGCCGAATTTGACCAATTCGCTGATCATAGGACTTGCCCTTGCAGGAGTTGGGGCGGTTCCACCTGAACTGTTCGTCTTGTTCACATCCTAGTTATCAATGTCCTGGACTTATTTCACCAGGCCACACTCTTATACCTTCGTCTGTAATCCTCATGGAGTGAATTCTTGAACTGTGTTTTGAACCCCTCAATTTGAGTACTTCTATTGAACGAGAACGTGATGTGTTGGAAATTTTCTCATTGTAGAGCACAATGACACCTGAAGCCAAAAACGCTTCGATATCAAAAACACCCAAACCATGATCTTGAGCAGGAATCTCACTTGTGATAATGAGTGTACATCCAGTTCTTGTTATCATGGCAGCGAGTTTAAAGAATTCTTCACGAAGTATATCACGACTTCTGAATTTGTATGCCATGATTGATAGAGTATCCAAAACAACCCGCTTGGCACCTATTTTCTTGATGTGGTTCATGATAATGGCTTGCAGTCCCGAAAGATCGAAACTTGGATATTCACCAATTGTTACCGGGGTTATTTCTTTGGATGGAGAAAGGTCAACAATGGAAATCTTGCCTTGTTTGATGAGCGCCTCCAAATCCATACCAAACCTAAGCATGTTTCGTTTAATCAGGTGAGGTGGTTCTTCCAATGTGACAAACACACCAGGTTCATCGTAGTCAGTGGCACCCTTGTAGATGAACTGTGTTGCAAGAATACTCTTGCCTGTTCCTGCCTTACCAGCAATCAGTATGGTGTCCCCGCGTGGGAAACCACCCTCTATCAGCTCATCAAGACCAGTAATACCTGTTTTTACTCTTTCAATTTCATAGTCGCTCATTTGGACTCATCCTTTTTCATTGATATTACTTTAGCACCAAGTATCATCTTCATCAACATATCAGGTTCAGGGATTCCAGTGATTGATACCCCAGAAATCATCACAGTAGGTAGTGCAAAGATACCATACTTCTCTGCTAAATCTGGATTCTCACTCACATTGATGATGTTTAGTTTGAAGGTGTTGGGACCAAAGTCTTCAATCGTTTCTCGAATCACTTCCTCAGCCCTTGGACAAAAAGCGCATGTATCAGATTTGAATAAGACGACTTCTATCCTATCATCGTCTTCCTCTGATACAGTTTCATCCTGCTCAGTGTTCAAGGCGTATTCTCCTAGGGCTGACTAGTAGTACTGTCTGATGAAAAATAAATCACTTGAATGTTTTGAGGATGTGTAAGACGCGGATTATGCTATTTGTATCCCATGAGTTTTCGAATGCCTGTAGTTGCTTTACCAATTGCGCGTGAATGATAACGCACGTTCTTAGGCATAATAGCACCGATAATGAGCACATCGTCTCCGCGTGCACCAACTCTCTTGAATACAGCTTTGCCCATAGCACATCTAAGACTGATGTCACGAACATCTCCAAGTGCAAGCTCCTTCCTAACTCGCTCTGCCACATCAGCAATTATACCACACATCGCAGCCACAACATCTTGATTTGTCGTAGGGGATGTTGCGGAGGCAACAAGAAGGCCTTGGCCTCTAGCAAGAACTGAAGCGGAGTATCCACCCTCTTTGTTCATTCGTTCTAAGATCTTTGGGAGTTCGCGATAGTCAGGTCGTTCCATTAAAATGCACCATCAAACTAGGGACTGATTGTCAATTTGCGCGTTTCCCTATTAAATCATGTGAGACTGTCTTCATTCACAGTAGAGATTTAAATGAGCTTGCACCCTTTCAAATGATTAGGAGCTTATTCAAATGAGCGCGGAATTCCGTTTCAAAATTGTGATGTTAGGAGACGGTGCAGTTGGAAAGACCGCGATGACCACTAGGTTCACTCAGAACACTTTTGACTCTGATTACAAACGGACCATAGGCGCAGACTTTGCAGTTAAGCGACTAGAGATTCCTGACATCGATGCTCAGATCACGTTGCAATGTTGGGACCTTGCAGGACAACCGCGATTCGAGTTTGTGCGTCAGGGTTTCTACCGTGGAGCAAGAGGCGGTCTCCTCCTCTATGATGTAACAAGACGGAGAACGTTTCTCAATATTGATAGATGGAAGGAGGAAACCTTCGTAAACACTGGAAAAGAAATTCCTCTTGTTGTTGTTGCTAACAAAATAGATTTGGTAGAAAGTAGAGCAGTTACTAAAAAAGATGGACAAGCCTATGCAAAAGAGAATGGATTCATCTACGTTGAATCGAGTGCACTAACTGGAGAGAATGTAGAAGAAGCCTATGTCAATCTCTGTAAGAAAATGATTAAGGAATCAAAATCGGCTCCGAAGGAACCTATGTTCTAATATCTTATTTTTTAATGCTGCCCTTGAGTAGTCCTAACGCACGTTTGCATTGCCAGATAGCATAAAACATATTCTTTGTCTGTAGTGTAGCTGCATCATATTGTCCACAAATCTCGTCAAATTTTTGAATGAATTCATCACGTCGATTTGGATCATTTGCAGTTTCTATCTCAGCAAGTAAGTCTTGAAAGGGTTTCAACATTGCACCCATATCTTCAACTTCCCATCGAAGAATCGCCCCTGTACCATCAGATGAAATGAACGCGTGTCGATTTGGATACCATTCGATCCCATCGATTTCACCCATTGTTGAGGCTTGGCCTTGAACCTGAAGAGTATCCATATCCCAAAGTAATATTGTCTTGTCAGATGACCCAGATGCAAGATATTTCCCATCATGACTAAAGCCAAGAGCACGAACTTCGCTCTCGTGAGCTTGAAGAGTTCCATCGACTTTCATAGGTTTGAATGTAGAGTCCCATAGCACCATGGTCAGGTCAGAGGAACCAGAAATTAGTTTTGAACCGTCAGGGTTGAATCGCACTTCCCTCACTGCTGTTCGATGTTCAGAGTGACGTGCAATAATCTCACCATTATTTGAATCCCACTCGCAAATGTTTGCGTCGACTGAGCCAGAAACAATTCTATTGTCATTTGGATCCCAATCAACAGCAACAACGTAGAACCCATGCCCCTTCATTTGGCGAATCTTTGATTGATTTTCCATATCCCAAATGATCAGAGTTGTATCACCACTACCGGATACAAGCTTACTACCATCTGGAGAGAATGCTAATGAGAGAACAGGATATGTATGACCTTCAAGAGTTCCGACACATTCGCCCGTACGAATATCCCAGAGTTTCACAACACGTTCAACAGTTCCAGAGGCAACTATATCTCCCCTCGGACTAAATGCAAGAGATGTGCTGAGAAAATCATCTTGCATAAGCTGCATTTCCTCTGCGTCTTCAGCAGCATAAAGACGAATGCTCCTATCTTGAAGTGCAGCTGCAAACATGCGCCCAACGCGATTCATTGCAAAACGTCGCGTGATATCTGCACCATGTTCTGCCTGTGGTTTGAGGATTGTTGGTTTCAAGAAGATAGTCTGTTCTTGGGTTTCCATAGGGTTCACTCACATGGCTGGTTCGTAAGGTGCCGAACTTTATAATACGTAAAAGTGTTGCGAGTACAGCATGAATAGGTACGATGTCTGCAGAATAAGAACAATGATTAAATGGTTCGAGGTTGCAGGTTTTCAAGAGGGTAGACTTTGTCTAGAAAGACAGATAGAAACTTGTCACGAGCTATGGGTGGTGGGGAATCACTTAATCGGTTACGGAAGGCTGTAAAACAAGTTCTGAAGTCGTCTGATGACGAAATTACAGTCATGTTAGAGCAGATCACAAGTATTCAAGCTACTAAGGATGCTGCTCTCACTGGGGATGAGGATATCAAACTTCTGGCAGTCTGCAAACTAGGTGAATGGGGGAAAGATGGATTTGAGTGCCTTGATATTGCTCTTAATGACGATAGTCCTCAAGTTCGAGCTGCTGCTGCAGGAATGTTAGCATTCACACGAAGACTTGATGCAATCCCTATATTGGAGAAATATATGGGAGACAATACAGAGAGTGTTAGAGAGACCGTCGGCTTTGCACTTAGATGGTTGCAGATTTATGGTGAAGAGGCTCCTGTGGGAGCATACATTCCAAAATCAAAAGAGAATCCCACAGATATCCTTCTAGAAACGGATGCAATCCCTCTTCGAACAACAGATGATGTACTTGTTATAAACGATTATACAATAACACCCGATAGTTTGGAATACGGAATAACTATCAAGAATGAGGGGGACTCTCCAATTTTCGAAGTGAGCGTTTCTATTCTTGCATATCCAAATGAATGTCTCAGTCCAATGGATTCGCTAACACAATTCATTGAGGAGATACAACCAGATAATGCAGGTTCTTTGATTTTTGGATTCAATATACAAGGGGAGTGCATTGAGGGAGAAATCATAACATCTGTGCGCCTTGTTGATGATAGTGGAGAGGATCTAGCGGCAAAAGCAGGTAATGTATTCATCAGATCTATCTATAGTCAATTTAGTCCATTAAAAATGGGTGCTGACGAGTTTATCCATATGAAGTCAGATATGGAACAATGGAATAGGGAACATACAGTTAGTGCTGAGGCAAGAAATCTCTATCGAGCATTGCATACTATTATGGAAAACAAGAATCTCTACATCTTTCAGAATGAGAATATGGAACGTGAAAACACATTCATGGGGGTCATTGCAGGAATGGCAAAGAGCAATTATTCAGAAACTCAACTTGCAATCACACTAACTGTGGTTGGAAACAAAGGGGATAGTATCTCAAAATTACGGTTGGATATTCACTCCAACAATAATGAGATACTTCATTCTGCAGCAAGTGATCTCTTTGGAACTATTCTAAGAGATTTAGATATTGTCAATTTAAACGACGAATGAATCCTAGGCGAGACCGCCAGCTTCAAGGATCTTGATTGCTAATTCCAAGAAAGCGGCTTCTACATTTATACCAGTTTTTGCACTTGTTTCAAGGAAGGAAGTTATTACTCCTTGACTAGCAATATCGGCTGCGAGTTTTTGACCCTCTTCAGTTGTGACAATTGTCTGTGCCATAACAGGATTATCCTTGAATTGGTCTCTAAGGTCTATCTTGTTAGCAATGAGAACTATTGGTATCTTCTTGCCAGCATTAGTCCAGCATTCATCTACCCAGTTCATGAGATTGTCGAAGGAACCACGCTCGACTGTGGAATACACTGCTAGTGCACCTTGAGCTCCTTTGTAGAAGGTTGAACGGACGCTCTTGAAGTGCTCCTGACCTGCGAGATCCCAGATCTGTATCGAAACATCATGTCCACCTTCAAGTTGCATTTTCTTGACGGCGAAGTCCGCTCCGATGGTGATCATGTAATTAGCTCTGAAACCTTCGCCCATGTAGGTTCGACGAAGACTGGTCTTTCCGACGCTTCCGTCACCCATGAGTACAACTTTGAATAGTGCAGTGACCATCTTTTGCCACCTGAGTATTAGTATCCTCTCTCATCGAATACTATCGCGCTATTTGAGTTTTCCAGTATTTGAGTGTATTCTGATTGAACAAAGATGATAATTCGGTTGTCGCAAGACGGAATGATCTCGTTTACTTTCGGGAGACTGTCCCCCTCGTTGGTATCCATTTGGAAGGATGGTTTCATCCAGTAAAACCCACAATCAATGAGGTTACTGTATGAGGGCTGAACAGTCACGTTCAGACATGTCACCAAGAGGGTGCAAACGTGGGACGTACAGTCCGAACATTTAGAGATGGTATCAGAATCGAAGAAACACGCTGGAAAGAGTTCCGGCGAACACTGAGACCATCCCAGAGAGAACGATTTGACCACATTTTCGACTCTGCAAGAGGGTATGCAGACGCAGGTACAATGATTGTGACTCCACGTATTGTAGAGGTAATCCTACTATCAGCAGTCCTTGAGATGTTAGGAGAACTTGACGATATTGTAAAGAGGGTGGAGGCTTTGGAACAACGACTTGAGGAGACCACTCCCTGATGAGCAAGACAGGCTGGCTCTTAGATGCGAATATCGACTATGAGAAAGAAGCATTGACCCTGTGGATCAAACATGATGGGGAAACTAGAGGATATACCTATCGCGGATTCCATCCTTCGATATTCGTCAGCACGGATATGATTCGAAGTGGTGACTGGAGTGACTCAGAGGTCATCAGGTCGGTCCTTGAGCATCCTAAGATTATTGACTCGAAGATAGTGCATAAATTTGTCAGCGTGTATGATGATGAAAAGACGCCGGTCCTTGAGGTTCTCACAACACCAGAGGCACAGAGAGAGGTAGCAGTAGACCTAGAGAAACTACCAGGGGCTACTGTGTTTCATGGAGATATTGATGCAGTGCAACAACTCTTCATAGCGAAGAACATGTTCGCCTTTGGAAATGTCGAGTTTGAGACACGTGGCGATGAGATCGTACATATCGAATGTCTTGATGACCGTGACAACCCAGAATACGACCTTCCTGAATTCGAGAAGATGGACTTTGAAGTACTCATAGATACAGACGAGATATTTCCGGGTATGGAAGATAGAATACATCACATCGAGGTCTATCACAAGGAGCGGACTATCCTGATTGAAGATGAGGATGAGGGAGAGATTCTCAGGCAGTTTCAAGAAACCATCAACAAAATTGACCCCGACGTAATAGTCAGTAGAGGCGGGGATGAACAACTTTTCAGATATCTTAGCATTCGAGCTAAGGTAAATGGAATGGACCTTATTCTCTCACGGGATGGGAAGCCCCTGAAGGTCATGCAGGGAACACCACAGTCATTCTGGCAATACAATCGAATCGTATACAAATCGGGAACTCAAGTTATTTTGAACGGAAGAATCCACATCGATAGAGGAAAGACTGGTATGCACTTCTATTCACCAGTAGGACTTGAGGGGGTTGCAGAGAGCTGCAGACTCGCGCTTGGAAGACCGCAAAGAGTTTCTCGAATGACGATTGGTTCAGTGAATGCTGCAGTTCAGTTCTACAACGCATTCAAGATGGATATTTTAATCCCACCAGTGAAGAAGAATCCTGAGTTCCTCAAATCAATCAATGAACTGGCGGCTATAGATAGAGGGGGTCTGATACTTCAGCCAAAGCCAGATATCTACGAGGACATTGCAGAGTGCGATTTCTCATCGATGTATCCTACACTCATGGTCACTCGAAATATTAGTCCTGAAACTATCTGTACAAGGACAGACTGTTCCTATGGTAAAGAGTATTGCATTCAGGTTCCCGAACTTAATTTCAAACTATGTACTCGAAAGAGAGGCATAGTATCACAGTCATTGGAGATGTTGGTCAATAGAAGAAAGGGTTTCAAAAGACTGATTGAAGAAGGTAACGAGGCAAAGAAGTATGAATTCATCCAGAATACTCTGAAGGGCGTTCTGGTTTCTTGTTTTGGGTACCTTGGCTTCAAGAACGCAAAGTTTGGAAGAGTCGAAGCACATACTGCAGTCACAGCTCTCGCCAGAGAGGTCATGCTCAAGACGCAGGACATTGGGGAAGAAATGGGTCTAGAGATGATTCATGGTATTGTTGACTCTGTATGGCTGAAGGGAGATATCTGTCACGAAAATGTTGAGGAATTCTGCAGACGTGTAACCAAAGAAGTCGATATTTCAATGGCACCAAAAGGCATCTACAAATGGATGGTCATTCCATCATCACGGCTTCATCCATCTATCGCTCCTCTAAATCGATACTATGGTGTATACAGGAATGGCGGTATCAAAACGCGTGGAATCGAGACCCGACGTCGTGATACCTGTCTCTATGTTGGAGACTGTCAAATGTCAATGATCAAAACTCTTGCACATGCCAATGATAAGGCGGGTTTTCTAGAGCGTATACCAGATGCCTATGCAGTCTGTCGGAGTTACATCGAACGACTTCACGATAATGATGTGGCCCTCCGAGACCTCATTCTGAACAACACCTTAACAAGGGAGCCTGATGAGTATCGTGCGACATCCAGAGCTGCAATTGTAGCTCGGCAACTTGTCAAAGCAGGGAAGGAACTTCACGCAGGACAAAAGGTCAGATACGTCATGGTTGATGCGGGTGCAGACAATCCGATTCGAAGGGTGCGAGCTCTAGAGCTATTTGACAACTCCACAAGATACGATTCTGAAGCATACGCAGAACTCTGTGAACGTGCCTTTGAAAATCTAATACCAGTTCAATATCTTGCTCCATTAAAAGATAGAGATCCTACTCAGTTACTACTGTCTACTCATTAACTGCATGTGCCTGCATCGCAATCCTAGGTTTGAGTTCACGAATGGGAATGCCAGTTTCTCGGGATACTCGAACAATATCATCAGATTCAGGCTTGATGCTGAGTATACTTCCGTCTCTTGTTCTTGAAACCTTCACACGGACCATGTATTCCTTATTATCTATCTCAAGAGAACAGACAAGGGTCTCACGGGCAGCCTTTAGTCGCTCCCAAGTAGTGTAGCGAATACCAATAGTACCTAGTTGGCGAATCATGATTTCTGCTATGCTCTTCAATCCAGTCTTAGGAGCTATGACTTTTACGATATGACATGGTCGATTTTTCTTACCAAACGCAGGAATAATGACTACATCATAGGCTAAGCCTTCTCCGAGCAAAGTATCGAATAGGGTTCCTAGAGTTTCCCCTTCAACATCATCAACATTTGTTTCAATAACAATTACTTCGTCTGAATTCCACTCATCAAGCACGTCTATTCGCTCCTCGGTTTTTGATTTTGTAGTGGTGATTGGTGTTTCCTCAACTTTGGTTTCATCTTTGGGTTCGACTTTAGGTTCCTTCTTCTTGAGTTCTTCCTTTGGAGATTTTTCTTGTTCCGTTATCTCTGGAACAATAACTTCGCCCACAATTATCTTCATCATATTAGGAACTTCGCCAAGGTTTCGCGTCCCAAAACCGATTCCTTGATTTCGAGCTACAAAATCGTCAACTGAGTCAACATACTCTGATGCAAGAACTGCAAGAATAGCTGCACCTGTAGGAGTGAGAACTTCAGTTTCAGCTTCACCGTTATGGAACAGCATATCATGAACTACAATAATTTCAGCAACAGCTGGTACAGGAACTTCAAGATCACCATGTTCAGTGGAGATGATTCCACTTCCAGTAGCGACTCGTGTAGATACTATCTCAGTATCTTCAAACAGGCCAGCTCGTTCTAGTAAATATGCGGTACCAACGATATCAAGAACAGTATCGATGCTTCCTGTTTCATGGAGATGCAACTCATCAATTGGTTTGTTATGAGCTCTACTCTCAGCCTGAAGTATTACAGTCATCGTGTCGTTAACGAAGGTCTTTGCCTTCGGTGATAGCTCTACTTCTTCTGCAACAGCTTGCAGGACTTCCATCATAGAATTAGGACTTAATCGTATAGTGGGATTGTGAGTAATTTGAAGAACCCGACCAGTGTTCCCTGAATGCTCCTTTGTACCAATAGCAAGTCGAAATGATGGATCATAAATCAGCAGACTCGCGGCTACAGGTAATAGGACATCTGCTTCTCCAATGAGGTCTGTAAGGGCAGATAAGAACATGTCTCCTGATGCACCTGCTGTTGCTACATCGATTAAGACACGTTTCTTTGCCAAGTCCGTAATTGCTCCTGCGCATACTCCACCGAGTGTGCTTTGGTTCGCGATGGTCCTTTTCTTTCTTTCTTTGATAGATACTTGAAACACTAATGTGTCGGCACTACTATTTCGTGTGGGCCATACTAACTAAATTACCAGTTTGAATATCTTCTTTGATTATTTCGAGGCATCTCTTCGCCACTGATCAAAGATTGCCATGTACATACATTCGTCTGGAGGCATCCACATCTCGGATGAATCAAATGATTGATCAACAAAGTCCACAGGTGCATCTCGAATTAGTGCAATTGGAACAGACTCATCAGATTCACCCATTACTGCAGTACAAGCAGAGGCAAGATTATCCGCAATTGCTCTCCTAGTTATTCGCAGCTCATTTCCAAAGAGATCATGTCGCCCGCGATCATCAGCAACAGGTCGGAATCCTGCAACTCCTAATGCCATTCCAATATTTCCTAATCGAAGTGGTTGCGTTCTACTATCTATCACCATTACACCAACAGATTTTCCTGTTTTCTCCTTGATTTCCAAACGTATATGGTCAGCGCTGGCACGAGAATCAACAGGTAAGAGAGAAGCATAACCAGGAGGAACATTGGATTTGTCTACACCAGCATTTGCCATGAGTGTATTATTCTTGATTGTAAGAACAACACGAGGAATTCCTCCAAGAATCTCATCAGCCTCTTGGAGTATCAGTTCCGCAACTTCAGAAAGTATCTCGTATTTTTCTCCAAGAGCCTTGGCTTTATCGGACACCTCAACCTCAGAGAGTTTTACCACTTGACCCTCAGTAGTTCCAAGAGGGGTTTCTGCCATCGTGATGATATCATTATCCAGAAGAGTAATTCCCAGTGTTTCTAGACTTTCTAGTAGTACATCTACTATGTTGTCATCTTGACGAATAATTCGAGTTTTAATAGGAAAGACTTGCATAATGGAAACCCATGCAAAACAGATGTGATTCCAAAATAAAGGCTTCTTACTTTCTTTCTTGTAGCTTCATCCTTTCAGCCATTATACATCGGTCGCCCTTTCTACCACCCATTGGATGTCTTGTGGTACCCATCGAATTCATACATCTTGCTGCAACAGCTGCACCCATAGCAAGTCCATCTTCGACAAATACAAGTTGATGATGGTCAGTCCAGAGTTCTCCGAAACTCGTTTTCAAGTATTTTGCTATAAGCTCAGGTTTTCGACCTGTCGTGATTGCACGCCCGGTCAGACCGAGGGAGGTCTCTTTGAGAATCAAATTCTCAGATTCAGCCACCTTAAGAATACGCTCAACTATGCCAGCTTGAATTCCATCAATGACTTCATGCACATAGTCCACATTATATCCTTCAGAGAATATCTTGCCATAATTTTCCAACTTTGTCAGGTCTGCATCCACACCTATCAATACTACATTAGATTCATTTGCTGCCTGCGGATTGACAGGAACCGTTCCATAACGAGAAGCTGATTCTGGTACACGCTCAATACTAATCAAATCATGCGCTTCGAATATGTCCACCGGGTTGATCTCAACACGTACACGCGCTTTGGATTGAGGTATATCTAGAACACAACCTGTGCCAGATTGAGCAAGACCAGCACCACGAATAATAGCATCAGGAATGGCGCCTGCAAGACCGGCAAAGGAACCAATTGTTTTGGCATATGGCATACCTGAATCAGTGATTCTCCCAGCAAGCGTAGTTCCAAAGTCAAGCGTCATCACAGGGTTTCTGAAGTCAATTGCAGTTCCCTTCACTGCTCCTTTAAGTCCCGCTGTGACAAGTTCGCCTTCCATCTCATTCGCCACGATTTCTGTGTTTGATGGAGGTAGTGATGATGCAATTGCTCCATCGAAGTAGACCTTCTTCAACCATGTAAAATCACGTAATCCCGGAGGGAGTTGTTCAGGAGTCATGGCAGAAGTCATTTTTCGTGGTGGAATACCTGCTTGAAGACAACCATCTGCAAGAGCTTTGACAATCGATCCAACTTCCTCAGGACTGGCGAATCCAGCTGTCACTCCGGTAGACCGAACAACAAAATGTAGGTCTCTATCAATGCTAAGATTGGATTTTGAAAGAACCGAAGTAAGAATGCTTGAAATCATCTCAGCAACCGATTCCTTGGTTAACGCTACACCAAAGACTGTTTCACCGAATATTTCCTCACCTGCTTTTGGAGGTCTAACATCCCGCGTCATGCGAACTTCTTTTTCAATCTCGAAGATTTCAGCGGTCTTTAGATTTGTTGTAACTATAATAGCTTTAGTAGTGGTATTTCCAAGTTCAACTGATGCAACAGTGTAAAACGGACCAATGCGAAGAGAGGACAGTCCAATCGATTTTGGTCTCAAAACTCGTTGCAAACTTATTGTCACCATCACAGTAATTTTTTGAACGGATGATCTGGGCCAGGTTCTATTCCAAATTCCAAGTATGCAGATTCTGCTGTAAATGCATCACCCATTGCGACAACAGGAAAAGCTCGGTCTGCATTCTCAATGGGGCCATACAAAACAAAATCAGCTCCCATAAGTTGAACTATTAGGTTAGAAGCAATGTCAGCAGTTTGAAATGCTTCTTTGTTAATCTTCTTGTACTTCCGTAACCACGACCACGAAGCAGGAGCGTTATGAACCCCAGAACCAGTGGGATATCCATAGAGGGTTTTAGATACGAAAGTAAAAGCGGCTGCTGAACCAGCTCCTGCACCCATTGCAGTTACAGCTGTATCTAACAGAGGTTTTGTAACACCAATATCCTTGCATAATTCCAAGAGGCCCTTATCTAATTCCATCACACCAGTTTCAAGAACTGCTCTTCTTCCAGCGATTGTTGAATCCTGCGGATTAAATGCAAGAACAAGTGCGCATTCATGTTGAATCTCACCCAGTACTCTGAGTTCTTCTTTTGTGATGGACACATTGATAGAATTGTAGATAGCCTGATCAAGCAGTCCTATCTCTTCTGCATGTTTTAATCCCGATAGACGGACATCGGCATCACTTGAATCAATGAGAAATGGAGCGGCTGTCAGTTCAGTGATAAAATCAATGTAGCGAATCATCGCCTCAGATGTTTCTGCGAATATCTGAACAAGTGCAGGATTGCCTGTCATTACTGACATCTCATCCTGTTTATTTACAAGCTCAGTCGCTTTTACTTTGTCGAATATGCCTTTCTTTACATCTTCGACGATTTTATGTCCACCATAGAAAATAGTACCAGCAAGAACTGTTGGGGTCTCTCCAAGACCGCCACCTATCTTCACTCCTCCGATATTATAGATGAGTTGTTCTTTTTCAAATGCAAACAATTTGCTAACCCTCCCTTCCAACAAGAAGTGTACCTGAATCACTCTCTCTAACCTCTACGACAATCGGAGAGGGATGCTCAGCAATCATTGAATGTGATTCAGATTTTGTTACTAATGATGATAAATAATCGAAGATAGTTCCATACTCAGGAAGAAGTATTGTATCCGAGGTTATTTTAGGTCGTCGAGAATCCCTTGATTTTGCTGCTTTAAATTCAATCCACATAGCACCTTCATCATAAGGGCCAGGATTTCGTTTAGCAATCTCTGAACACACTTTTTCTATTTCTTGTGCGTTGAGAGTATTGATCATCTCAATCAGTTCGACCTGTTGTCGGAATCGTTCAATTCCTTCTAGAGGAACATTCTCTATGTATGGAATAGCTCCTTCAGCTTCTACTATTTTTCTAGTCTTTGGGTTGACTCCATTCATGTAAAGCGCGCGAAGAGTACGACCAGTTAGATGACCAGGGACCTCTGGTCCTGTTAGTATCAGAAAGCGAATACAAGGATTTGAAATCACATTGATTATGACTCGCTCTATTCCAATATTTTCTGTTTTGCAAGTTCCTAAGATACATAAATCACCTGAGATATCCAATTGTTTCCCAAGTGTGCAGATAGCAACACAGTGTGAGGGGTTTCGTACTTGGAAATCTCCTGCGACTGGAGGCCATTCATGATTGTCACTCAGTAGTATGACCTCCTACTCATATGTTGGGGAATCGAATAATTTTCGTTCCAATCCAAGTACATTGTTGGCTTCTGCTATTGCTGTTGCCATGGCGTTTGATATGAGGGCAACAGCTGCGAACACTTCTTTCGCTCGTATCATAGAGCCGTACATTATCGCGTCAGTAGCAAGAATTTGAGATGCTACTGTTGATGCAATAATCGTTGCCAGGTAAGTAGATTCGTCATCAAATCCTGGTTCTTTAAGGAAGCGCCATGCGGAAGGTGCATTATGAGGCGCAAGACATGTTGGCAAACCGAGTTCGGATTTCACAGCAAGAATTGTCCGATGCTCTAAACCATATCCAGCTCCGACAGGCATGGTAGCTGGATCAACTATAACTTTCTCAATTCCAAGTTCTTTGGAAAGTTTGAGACTATCCGTGATTGTGTTCATTCTCTCAGGGAGAGATGTAGCACGAGGAGACCATCCGAGTACAACAGCCATGTTTAGAGAACTGCTCTTCAACACTTCTTTCTCCTCTTCTTTCATTGAGAGGTTTATGGAATTGTATATCACGCGATTGCTTATTCCACTCTCATCAGAGTACTCTATAGCTCGTTTCCTAGCTTCAGAGTTTGTAGACTCGAACATAATGGGACCATCGAAGTGTTCTGAGAGCCATGATAGATGATTCTCCATTGCACTTGGGGTACGTCCGTAAGCTTGAATCAAATGAGGATGTCCAGTCTTCTCAGCCATAGCACTAGCAGAATCAATCCATTCTAATGCTAAAGTCTTGTCGAAGAGACCTTCTCTAGTATCTTCAACAATAGATTGACCTTTAAAGAAGAGTCCTCCAATCAAAACTGTTGGATTCTCACCAGGATGACCACCAATAGTGACCCCACCAAAATCGTAAGACTGTTGTTCTTTTTTGAAGACAAACACTATAGTTTCACTCCATTTTGGGTCTTTGTGAAAGCCCAGCCCGTTTTACGAGTTCGGGAATACTCTCTTCCCATCCGATCCCCATCAAATGAAGACCATCGATTCCTTTGATTTTTCGAATCGATTTGATAGTTTCCAAAGCGATGAGAAGCCCTTCTTCTCGCATGGCATCCCGCTCCGCATCGTCCTTAAGACCTTTGCCAGCAGATTCTAGGCGATTGATATATTCCTCAGGAATTTTGATTCCGGGAACATTCGTGTTCATGAATCGAGCCATTTTTGGTCCTCTGAGGGGGATAATACCTGCTAAAACCTTCAACTCTAAATTATTAATCAATTCCATGAATGATTCTAACCTATCTACATCGAAGATAGCTTGGGTCTGAAAGAATTGTGCTCCTGCATCTCTCTTCTTTTGAGCACGGAGAACTTCTAATTCGATTGAATCAGCGTACGGATTCAGAGTTGAACCCATGAAGAACTGAGGAGTTCCTTCGAGTTCCACACCTTCGGAATCAATACCCAGCATTAGATTGCTTGTAAGTTGAAGCGCTTGAATGGAGTCAATATCAAAGACCATTTTCGCTTCGGTATGAGGCCCCATAATTGTACGATCACCTGTGATAAATAGAATATTCTGAATTCCTAGAGCATAAACACCAAAGAGTTCACTCTCTATTGAAATTCTGTTTCTATCTCGGGTGGATAATTGCATTATTGGTTCTGCACCAGTTTCTAAAATAATATGTGCACATGCTGTGCTACTCATAGTAGGGATACCACGAACATTGTCAGTAATGTTAATTGCATCACAATAATCTGCAATCAATTTCGTCCGTTCAATGACAATTTTATGATCAGAACCTCTTGGGGGACCAATCTCGCCGGTTATTGCGAAGATACCAGCGTCCAATGTTTGTTTTAATCGAGTGTCGGACAGATTGTAAAACTCCCGGCTCATCTATGCATCTGCATATGACGCGTCCCTTAATTTGCTTTTGATACAGAGATGCAATTTCAGCGTGCGATCCTAGCTACTCCACCTCTCTTCTCTTGGCAAATATTACTATGATACAAAGTGGGATAGCCACGAAGAATCCAGTTAGTGATATAGCAATAATCAGTTGTGAAAATATTGCATTTGGATTCAGTAATGCACCCATGGGAAGTGGTGGAATTGCAGGTTTCTGGTCATCGGATATGACATAGAGATGTGACCCACTATATGCAGCGATATCCATAGAATCCTTGGAACTAGGCCCATCAAAATGTCCTATCACAGGACCTAGTATCGACGCGTTTCTGACATAGTGCCATAGGAGGTCGCCAGTATGCCCATCAATGACGTTGATATATTCATAATTAGTGAAGACCATATCTGTATGTCCATCACTATTCATATCACCAAACACGCAGGTTGAGTAGTGAGACCAAGGATCAATTATTGGATAGATGAGCGGTGCATTATAGCTCCAAACAATTGTACTTGTATTGTCATATGCCTGCACACCTTGGTATCGGACATTCAATACTAATTCGTTAATACCATCGTTTAGATACAAATCAGCTGCGTGGACTTCACGTATGGATGCACCGGGTGCAACAGAATACATCTGATCCTCAATTGCAGGATTAGAGTCTATTACTCTAACTTGAACTCCAGAACTCAGTGCAAAGTCTTCGTAACCATCGGCATTGAAGTACCCTGCATCAATTTCTTCAATATCCGTAAACATGTTGTATTCCCACATGTAGGCACCAGTGGCTCCATTGTATATACGAGCAATGTTCTCATCACCACCAAAAACTGCATCCATGAAACTCGTACCTCTGAAATGTCCTACGGCTAGATGGTTGTGATCATCAGTGGAGTTGACACTTGATATGTACTGTAATGTGCCATGATTGTACCATGCGAGATATGCCTCTGTTCCCAGTGGTTTTTCAAAAAGAACAACTATCTCATCGCCTAAAGTTATGCCATTGAAATTACCGATATAGTAGTCGACGATCTGGAATCCTGTTGGGGCATAGATGTATCCCAGCTTGGCAAAGGTTTCCCCTTCTGCTAATCCAATTGTATCTGTATCGATACGGAAAGCAAAGTCAGTATTACCTGAATTATCAATGTCACCAAATCGGACCATGTCTAGTTGAGTGCCACTGGAAATTGTAGTGATTAAGGCGTCTGTGTATGCATCCCAGATTGCCAAAGTGTGGTCATTATATCTGATGAATATTTCATCATACTCATCATGGTCCAAATCAGCAGCCCATGTACCCTGTACTGTAGAGCCCATATCCTCATCCCAATAAGGTATGTGCGGAAGATATTGTGGTTCTATTGAAGGACCTGAGAAATCAATGCCATCAAATGTTACAAGATACGAAGAGGTTGGGTCTGCAGGGTAGTTCCAATAAAGTGTCACAACAGAGTCTACAGCATTATCATCAAAATCAGCTGAGCTCAATAATCCAAGGTTATCTTCAATGAAGTTTACCCATAATGGAAGACCACTCAGACCATCAATAGTTACTAGTTCAGTGCTGTTGACATTGATAGCTATATCCATACCTCCAGTGCCACCAAAATGGCCAGACGTTGCACTGACATGGAAGTAATCATATTGATCAGGTGTAACTAGTTCAGGATCATAATGCCACTGAGTTCGTAGAGTGCCAACTTCAACAAGGTATGCACCACCATCCTTTGTGAGAACGAAGGCCTCAGCGCTATTATCACCATCGAAGTCGTCTATGATCAAATCCATGAGCCTTGCATGAACTGTGGAATTATAGAAAATTGCTCCTGATACGACATCAACCATTCTCATCATGATATTATTGCCAAAGAGAACATCATCATATCCATCGAGATTAAAGTCATACGCCTCCATTGGTTGTCGTCCAGAACTGTAACCAACCATATCATTTGGTGATTCGTAGAGAAGGGTGCCGTCCAATGGATTGATGACCTTGACCGCATATGTAGCGTTTGCATAGGCTACTCCAAGGATGTCATCATCTGTGAAATCACCAACTGTGAGCCCCCAGATAGTTCCAGTATCCACCACCTCACTATGCCAGAGATTTCCAGTACTATTGACAACCCAAATCACACTATCCGCAGATGCAACAATGACTTCTTTGATACCATTGCCATCAATATCTCCAATATCCATATCATCGATATCAGAGCTGAATACTGTGCAATTCCAGAGAAGATGCCCATCCAATCCACTGTATGCAAGAAGGAATTGTTCACCCCATTGGATACAGATGATCTCTTGAGTACCGTCACCATCCAAGTCTGATAACTCCATGGAAGCTAATGTAGTACTATGAGTGACGTTCCATGCGATAGTCCCATCATCATCTAGCATGCATAGATTCATTCTTGGTGAGCCAGTTAAAACTGAAAATACTACTTCATCCTTTGAGTCACCATCAACATCTCCACTGTCCAGCACATATCCAAACACACCACCATAGAGATGGAGTGAAGATGTCACATCAGACGTCTTGAAATCACTAGCACCATGTGATGGGTCTCGATACTCCCAGATGAACACCTCACCTCGTTCACAAGAAACACCAATTTCCTCCCATCCATTGTTGTCCGAATCATAAACAGTAAGCCCTGTTACGTCATATACAAACGGTTCCGAGAGATATGCTTCTTCATATGTCATGTATCCAGATCCATTCGTGGAATGAACCATCTCATATACTGCTATTGTTGAATCAAATGATACAATTACCTCTCGTCTACCATCTGAATCCGTATCGCCTACGACCATGTTGGAAACATCATGAAGATGATTGTTAACCCATTCATTTGATGGATTATAGCCCCAGATAGCATCAGGGTGTGGTGCTCCACCGAAATCAAAGATGTTGAAGGCTTGGAGGTATAGAAATCCTGTACCAAGATGACCAAGCACGCTGGGGGAGAATGTCATTGGACCAGTATAGGGCATTCCACCGATGTCATAATACAAGAGACCCGGATAACCAGGAAATTCCAATTTAGTCAGATAATCAGGGTAAACGTTGAGAGAGTTCTGATTGCTCCAGGTAGACCCGTTATCAACACTTGCAACCATTCCAGTTCGTTGCGCAAATGGAGCGCCACCAACCTCATAGGCAATGACTATGGGATTACCTTCACATCTCAAATAGTCCACATCAGGATACATCTCATTGTAATGAGAATCAGTAGCTCTATGTGGGATACTATTATTGAAGTCGAAGGAGGTATCAGTGTGTAACGACCAGATATCGTAATCACTCTTACTCGTCAATGTGTTGATTGCAGACATCGCAATCTCGAAGTCCCCAGTTGGCATTCGGATAGCTGAGATCTTCTGTATATCGAAGGAATCCCATCCTGGAAAAGTTAGAAGATATGGTCCGCTCCTCTCAGAGAGGTCTTCCTTCATGAGGTAGTAGTATGCCTCTGAGGTGTCGATATCATTCTTGACGTACATGATTCCGATATGTGTGGAATTATAGACAAATACCTCTGGGTGGTTCCGGCTACCTAAGCTTTCGGTATTGTTCCTCACCCAAACAGGATCACTGAACCACGTATCACCAGTTCCTAATCTAGAAACCCAAAAATCAAATTGCCCATAGTCACGCTCAGCTTTCCAAGTTAGCCAGATTGCGTTATTATTACTAGTTATTGAGGGTTGAATCTCAGAAACAACGGTGACATCGTCGTAATCACCAGATACAGTTAGACTACTGAACGGTATAAGTGGCAATGAATCGACTTGAAGTGATGTTGTATTCAGACCCTTCATGTAGAGTTGTTCGTTATTAACAAGAACCATTATTGCGGCGTCATTTTGGGCACCTATATTATAGGTCATATCATTAGCACATCGATTGGTGAAGGTCATTGTGTCAATACCTGGAAATAGAATAGATTCCAGTTGGACATTGGGATAATTGGGTGAAGAGGTGACCTTCGCGGCATTAATGTAATCCTCAGAACTAGGATCCCACTCCATGATGTCAAACCCATAAGAATGGCCGATAATGACCTCAAGGTTTGAGTCATAGTCTTGGTCATCAATCAGCACTACACTCACTGGATTTGATGTGACAATATCGGAAGGTGCTTCCCATACCTTCTGGAAAGTCCCACCCCAACACTCGTAGATGTACACAAATCCATCTTGTTGGATGAGTCTAGTATCGTAAACCCCGCCCAGGACAATCTCAGGATGACTGTCTTTGTCGATATCACCGACTGCTAGACTTCGGATATCAGACCCCTGATACATATCTGCCCCTTCAGGGTTACCGAGGAGATAGTAACGTCCATCCATATCACCGGTTTTTCCAAAATAGTCATTGAGTTCTAATCCATTAAAGGAATCAACATCAATGTTAAAGACAAATAGGAATGGTCCTACGCCAACTACGAGGTCTCTTCGGCCATCACTATCTAAATCGACTCCAGCTTCGATAGCAGTTATCTCTGTTACTTCCTCCCATGCATTAGACTCCTCATTCAAGTATCCGAGGTCTCGTAGGTCGAAAGAATAAGCAAACTCAAGGGTATCATCTATTCCCGTTGCTTCGTAAATATAGACTTGCAAGTCACTCGTGATGATAAGTTCAGCTAGACCGTCCTGATCTAGGTCTGTACCAGTCAATAGATGTTTTGCATGGTCCCAGATTCTTCTATTGAATTCACCAGAAATCCCTTCTAGCTGCTGGTATGCATACGGGCTGGAATCACTAATCTCGCTATGATTAAGGTCGAGTGATCGGAACATTCGTTTGTAGGTTGCATTTGAAAGATGTTCAAAGGCATACACATTGTTATCATAATCACCAATTAGAATCTCGCCCTTTCCATCACCATCCAAATCACCGGATGAAATTGTCAAGGTCCAATCCTCTAGATCAAAGTCTGTATTCCATGACTCATGCATATGATAGCCGAGGTTCTTGAATGACTCTCCTTTCATTAAGCAGAAATCCAACCTTGACACACGTGGATATGTTGCAGTAAGGTATGTATCTATAGCATCATAGTGAGAGAGTGCCCACCTGAGAGTCCCAGTACCTTCATGGTATGCCGCAAGGGAAAAGTTTCCGGTTAGTTCAAGCCCTTCGCTATCAGCAATATTCTGGAGAGTATATCCTCCAGTATTTGGGACTAGTCTGATATCCTTAAGCTTCAGCAAGGTCATTGCAGTATCAGTATCAGGATTATTGAAGATACGACGATCCTCTTGCCAGATAGGACTACTAGGAGTGCCTTTGTTTATGAAACAAGTAGCACCATATTTAGTTTCATAATTAAGGACTAAATCAAGAACATCATCTCCATTGATGTCCACCCATTGCGGTTGCCCCCAGAGGATACTTCCAGTGTTTAGGTTGATTTCGTCAAAATAACCGGGTTGAAGTTGGAAGATCTGTGTACTAGTTTCAGTGAACATATTCTTTGCCAGATATACAAACCCATTTGATATGACCATGTCAAGATCACCATCATTATCATAGTCAGCAAAACTCATCCGAGGTGTAGCCTGTGACATTGAAAGCAATTGCGTAATTTCTCCAGAAAAGTCAAAGGACTTGATAGAACTCAGCTCCATAAAGTCTTCAAATGGCGTATTACGATAGTAGAACATGATGTTCGATCTACTACTCCATGCTGTCGGATCTGCATATCTACCATCGGGACTATACCCACCAACTACAACCATCGGCATTTGGCCCTGAGGTGTACTTGGCCAGAGGTTGACAATTTCAGCAGAGGTATAATCATGTGGTGACAATGTTGCTGATAATCTACCGGTCATTGAAAAGTCTGTTTCACCCGACATATCAAGAGCTGTTACAATATTGGTATCCGTACCCACAAGATAGTAAGGTTGGCCATTTCCACCTTTGAATATTGGACTAGGAACACCATATGACCATGAGTTGTAATCTCCAATGTGGGGATTAATGTTGTTCAACGAACCGATATCATTGAAAATCGGAACCTCCGCGATTGATGCAATATGTTCAATATCCCAAACGTTGGAACCTAATGAAAATCGTTCATCTTCGTAGGATTCCCATAAAACCTCATACTCTCCGGATTCATATCCTATACAATAGAATGCACCAATCGTGGTTGCTACCACGATCTTATTTAGCTCATCGAGCCCCATTCCATATGCATCACCATCTCTTCGAAGAGGACCTATAGCCAAGGATAATGCATCCGTAATGAGATTGTAAACCTGCAAAAGCTCTATTGAGTTGATGGAGTAATTGCCACTATTGTAGACTGATACCTTCGCGTATCTGAACCAATCAAATCTATTCTCGACAAGAATCCCATCAACATCTATCAGGAGCTTATGGTTATCGCCAAGCATGATCTCCATGGAATCCGAAGGAATTTGCTTGAAATCTAGACCATCCTGACTGATTGAGAAATTAAATTCTGAAAAGATAGAAGGTGTCAAACTCTCTCTGAATGTAATTATCAAATCAGCTTCAGCATTGGCTCCTCCAGTACCCTCTTCATCAAGACCAAAATCAACAACAGCTGTTGCATTGTCGACAGTTATCGGAGTGGTATCAAATATCGAGTAATTCCCATCTGTTGCCTGAGCCATACCCGTATTGTACGGGTAGACACTAGCATCTGGCTCAAAAATCTCTAAACCATCATTCCATACGTACTCAATTGGTTCGTAGACATTTATCAGCGGGTCAATTGCGTCGATATATGTGACGTTATTTGCCCAAACAACTCTATCAACCCAATAGTCCAGAGCGTGGAAACCAAAGGTTTCCCAGCTAGCGAATTCATCCTGAACCTTCTTGTAGTCATAGGAACGTGTATTCGTATTCCAATCAAGAGTAAATACACCTTGCCCCTCAGAAACCAATGCAATCTCATCACCTGGAGTCCCATCCAATTCACCGATGGCTATGGAGCGGATTGGTTGCCAAGTGTAATTTCCACTAGTCCAGTTGAGGTAATAGGTATTATCACGAATCAATGGGAATGGTTGTCCATTGATCATTAGTGTAGTTCCAGCATTCTCAAAAACAAAGACAGTTCCCTCTCTGGTTCCAACTACGATTTCAGGAAGCCCATTCTCATTCGTATCCCCTGTTTCCATGCTGTATATCTTCTCGCCAACCTCAAGAGTCGCTACTTCAGTATAATCAATCCAATGTTCTTCAACGAAGGGATATCCACTGTGATTTGTATACTCCCACAAGTGAATCTTTCCATCCCAGGAAGCAGCAATAATATCGGGTCGATAGTCACGGTCAATATCATCAACCTTGACAGCAAAGACCTTGAAGAGACCAGGACTGGTCCACACAAGCTCGAACATATTCTCTGTGTTTGTGTTCGGGTCGTAGATATGGAGCTGCTCGAAGACGTAAACGTGTCCATCTGAGCTGCCGACAACAACCTCTAAGAAATTGTTTAGATCAGTATCGCCAAAATCGACGCTCAGAACATCGCTATGAATGATACCATCACCAAGCTCCCATACCTTATCGAATTCTCCAGTTTCGATGTTCAGGCGGAATAAGTGAACTTCGTTGTCGTACAAATATCCGCCGCCTAATGCGAGAAATCCCGTTTCCTCATCGTATGCAATGGCATGAATTGCAGCTTTTGATTTCCACGGTTCATATACATTCTGATATTCATTGCTACGTTCTCCCAAAATCTCATTGAGGTCCAAATCTGCAGGATATGGGTTCTCTTCAGCTAAGAGCTTATTCAAAGCATCCTGCATCATCGTGGGATCTGTCTCTTGCGTTTCAAGTTCAGATAGAGTATCAGACACTAAACCCACAGGTGCAGTAGGAATGGCTCCAAAGGTTCCAATGGCAATAACATAGATGACCATAAGTGCGAGTATCTTTGCTCTCATTTTACTTGCCTCCCTCCTCAGCCGTAGTGGCTTTCTTTTTCGAAGACGTTCCCGTACTCTTCTTAGTCGATGGTTTCGTCTTAACCTGCGTTGGTTCTTCTTGCGTAACAGGAGTCTTTCTTTTTCTCTTAGGCGTAGGTTTCTCTTCTGTTGTACCTGGATCGGGAGGTGTATCAGGACTCTTTTCCGATTTTGTGCCCCGCTTCATCCACCAGAACCTGTAGGTGATAAGGGTTAGTCCAAACAGTGCCGCAGCTGCTACGCCAATAACAATTAGCCATGGAAATGGTGCTGGTACCGTGAATGTTATTTCTGCCATGAACTCTGTACCATCAGCAATCTCTCCGAACACCTGGAGGACATATTCTCCTGGAGGCCACTCAGCAGATACATCAGACCAGTGAAGTGAATCATTACTATAGGTCAGAGTGATGTTGTCACTCCAAGGTCCAGAAGTTTTGTATCGATACCACATCGACTCGAATGATGTAAGGTTCTGCACTCTCACTGCGGTGGAAGAATATGTTACCCCACCATTGACGGGAGTCATGATCACCATCCTTGATCCGATTGAAACCGCACTACCTTCTTCTGAAACAGTAAATGAGCCGCTGTATGTACGCTCCGTGCCGTTAACATCCTCACCAAATATCTCGAAGAGATAGACGCCTATTGGTAGAGATACGCTTGCATCCTCCCATCTACCACTTACTGCACTATATGTCAGTGATACATTGGAACTCCACGATAAACCATCTCCATACCGATACCACATACTATCAAACGCAGTATAGTTAAGCGCCTCAAATTGTATTGGCACTGTAGGGACATAAGTCCCTACTGGAGCAAGCACCGAAAAGTACGTCCAAAACAGCGGGTCGGAGCCAGTCGCTACCTCGAATCCATCCGGGATGCCATCTCCGTCTGAATCACGGTTAAGTGGGTCTGTATGGTATATGTTCACTTCAGCACCGTCCAAAAGCCCATCTCCGTCGGAATCAGGATTCATAATCCCTCCACCCACAACATACTGCAGTCCCAGGCTGAACTCATAGGCGTCCAGAAGACCGTCAAAATCTGTATCAAATTCCAACCCGTCGTTTGTACCGTCATGGTCACTATCTGCATCCATCGGATTCGTCATGTAGAATTGCACTTCTGCTCCATCCGGCAACCAATCATCATCCGAGTCAGGATCTGTGGCAGAAGTCAAATATTCAGCTGATGCTAATACCGCTCCAGGATGTTCAGTTGCCATTGAGAACTGGCCTGGTTCAGTAGGGCTACCCGCAGGCGGCCAGGGACCATAAGGCCATACCTCTGTCAATGTCTCATTGATGTCTGGTAAATTGTCTCCATCAGTATCTGCATTGATAGCTGACGTGTTGTAGACCCAGACTTCCCACCAGTCACTGATGGTATCATTATCGGTATCGACATTTGATGCATCAGTCTTAAAGGTAACAATTTCTTGATAGTCTGTCAATAGGTCTCCATCTGTATCACTTAGAACGGGCGATGTGCTATGCACGAAGACTATACTCACAGCAATATAGGGATACGTAATAGCGGTATAATTCACCAACATCATTTCGCAACCATCGGTAAGATTGTCTCCGTCTGTATCGGCGTTCATTGGGTCAAGCTGAATTGGATCCATCCATGGAATTTCTCCAGCGCCTACATACAGCTCTATGGCATCAGAGAGCCCGTCAAGATCTGAATCAGTAGCGGTGGCATTTGTATGGTGAATCATGACCTCATCATAATCACTCATCGGCCAAGTCATCTCACCAAACTCATTTGGTTCAGTTATCGAGTCGCCGTCTGTATCCCAGGAAAGCGGGTCACAATTGTAAGTAAATATCTCAGCGCCGTCACCAAGACCATCAAGGTCTGTATCAAACGAAAATGGGTCGGTATAGTATATCATGATCTCTTGGAAGTCAGTCAGCCCATCATTGTCTCCATCCTCGTCCATGGGGTCCGAACCGTACAGTAAGACCTCATCTCCATCTCGAATTCCATCGCCATCAGAATCGTCGATGAGGGGATTTGAATGCCACAGGAAGACCTCTTCACCATCTTTTAACGCATCAAAATCTGTATCTTCAATTAAGGGGTTCGTAAAGAAGATGTAGAACTCGTCGCCGTCAGTTATGAGGTCTCCATCTGTATCAGTTGAACGAGGGTCACAGCCCAAGAGAAGCTCATGCATATCAAAGAGCCCGTCTCCATCAGTATCGGCCATATTGGGATTAGTGTGACTGCTCGTCGGACTGAGGATACCTTCAATGCCATCAATTAACCCGTCTCCGTCAGAGTCTGCATCCAAGGGATTAGTTGGGGGGTCTTGAGCAAGCTCGAACCCATCGCTATTTATCCACAGACTTGCCTGTGGGGTTCTGTCTGTAATGCCAGTGTCTCCATCAGAATCGGGATTGCAAGGATTAGTGAACAGACGTTTCTCCTCAGGAATACCATCATCGTCATAGAAGACTGCTAGCAGCCCATGGACCTCTGCACCATCGTTCATATCTTTCAGGAATAACAACGCTTGACTGTCCACCACTCCATTGTACAATTGCAAGTAGGAGTCATCATCCGTGTCAGCGTCGAGAGGATGAGTGTACCCATTATTGAAAATCAACGGGTCGGGATCAGAAGCAGTTTCATTATAGAGCAAGGAGAGACCGTAGTAAGCACCCATCGGACCCTCATCTCCATCAAGGAGAGAGTCCCCATCGGTATCAGGATTCAGCGGGTCTGTGTGGTCGTTGTACGCTACTCCCCCGATGATGACCTCTGTGACTGTTGGAGTGACTGTGGTAATATTCCATTTGGTGTAGATCTCATAGTCATCATTTAGCCCATCCCCATCGGTATCCATACAGAGGGGATTGGTCCCATAGACACGGACTTCTTCAAAGTCTGTGATATCATCCCAGTCAGAGTCCACGAAGTGAGGATTAGTACCCAATTCCCATTCTTCACCATCTAATAATCCGTCCCCATCAGTATCTGGATTAGTGCCGTCAGTGAACATCGTTTGGACTTCGAGTTTGTCACCTGCACCGTCCCCGTCGGTATCGGGATTATTGAGGTCATATCCGGGCAACGTAGCCTCGTATTCGTCTCCGAGGCCGTCTCCGTCCGTATCGAATCCAATTCCTGAATTCGCGTACTCATCTTCACCTTTATGCGGACTAAGGTCCCAGAGTTTATTCAGTATCTCAAAATCAAAATCCTTTGAGACCAGTAAAAGGTCGACAGTGACGGATATGGTAAATATCAGATTCAATGTGATCTGCATCGGACTGCTACTCGCCAGGTCTTGGAAGAACGTCAATATAATCTCTATAGTCCCATCTATGGCAAGTTCGCAGATAAGAAGGTCTAATCCAATATGCGCAGTCGCTCCAAGGGCGATGGCGATTGTAAGTGTTGAGACCTCGGGAGCAATTGCTGTTGCCGCACGCTTTACGATATCGAGTTCTACAGCAAAGAACACAGTGACTGTGATAGCATCCAAGCCAATATACTCACCAATTGCATTGAGCGCACCTGCAGCTCCGCCTGTAATAAAGTCCAAGAAAGTAAACGTCCGTGACACGCCGATCTTGATATTGAAGCCCCACTCGAATACACGCATGAACTGGTCCCATTCAAAAACGCCACCCCTGAAAGTGAATAGGTTAAGGACAAAATGGGCATGACCGGAGAAGGTCAATTCTAGACCAAAGGACTCCAACAGAAATTTGAGCATAGGATTCTTTGAGGTGTCAAATTCCTCAACACCCATATCTGCGTAGAACCTAGGGCTGATTGAAAAACACTTGAAGAGGACGCCAAAGAAATCCGTTAGGCTATCGAGTGAAAATACCTCGCGGCCATCGAAGATTACACTTCTAACGATATCGAAGAGTGGAGTCGGATCTATCTCAAAGTCTGCGATGAGCCCAAGATCTATGGTCAGGTCGAATAGGTTCCAATCACCCACCCCAATTGGAATTTTGCTATGGTATCCTAGAATCTCACCGGAATTTCCAAGGGCTTCTTCAATCATATCAGTCAGGTCTTTGAATAAGGGAGTTAGTTCACCGGTCAACCAATCAAAGAGCATGCCTGTAAGCCATCTAACACCTTTTGTGAAAATGTCCTTTGTGTCCATCAGAGACTTGAGAAACTCGTTAAGCATTCCTGTATCAAATTCAAGGCCAAGGTAGCCACCGACAATTGTAGTCACATTGGCAATGACCTGAGAGGGCATCGGAGCGTCTTCTCGCTCAATACCAAATACTTCAGGAAAGAATGCCTTAAGCAGTTCCAAGAATGCATCAATAGGGACATCATCAAAAGCAGGCATTACGCCGGTAATAGCAGCTACAGAAATCAAAATGCCATGCATGACTCCTTCGAATGACTTACCCTGAGCAGCTTCAGCAATCTTGATGATGCCTGTAGAGATTTTCGCCAAAGAATCGAGTACATCTGAAGCACCAACTATAGCATCCAATGTACCCTCAAGGTCAAGGTAGGAAATTACATCTACAACAAGACCAGGTATGTTTCCAATTTCAGTATCAAATTCACTAAGTGTTTTACTGACCATCTCTCGAAGAGAATCACTATTGGATACCTCTGCAATAATACCAAGGACAGGTCTAAGGACACCATTAATCGCACCTATGATATCATCGTGGACTGAAGGTGTGAAACCCATCTCATCAACAAGACCCTCAAAAACCTCAAACATATCTGGGACTGCAGACGGACTAAATCCATCATTATAGAAGCCTGCAATCATTGTTATTACATCTATAAGCAAATCTCCTAACGGACTTGCAAACCCTGTGATGGAAGGAGTCACAACAGATTCTAATTCATCACGGAAACCTGCAACATTTGTCACTGAACCTTCCATATAGTCCTTGACTATGCCCATCATACCTCTCGCAATATCTTCAGGATCGTCAAGCAGAGCAGGAGCTCCAAAGAATTCAACAACGAGTTGAGCAACAACCGAAACCACAGACTCGATTGTAAATGAGTCTACAGCATCGAGAACTGTCAGACTCAACTTAACAACAGACATGATACGAGCAAGGACTTCTTCTCCGTCTGCATCAGTCATGAGACCTAAAGAATCAGTCAATAATTCTTCAGCTACATCATTTACGAAGGTCTCAAAGTCAAGTGTACTGATGAAATTAATAATTGATTGTGAAAATGCACTCATTCGAGGTAACAAAACATCAGCAGTTGATTGGGCTAGACCAAATGTGGCAACAAGAGTCTTATTGAATAGTGAAGTCAATACGTTGTTTGTAAAGAATGCGAGTAGGGAATCAAATACACCCTTTCCTCCATCGACTACATCAGTCAACACATCTGCAAGACCGTTATTGACTCCCAGTAGATCTACTACGAAATCAGTTATTTCACCAGGAAAGAGCTCTGGCAGGAGTGATATGACTGCTTCTGTTACAGTACCAATAATCTCGGATGGGCTTCCTCTAAGACTGAATAAGCACTTCAAAAGAACCTCTATGTAGACCTTATATTCTTCGATGAAGGGGAACTCATTAGCCAAGGCCTGTATTATGGACTTCATTGGAGAGGAACTGTCATAGTTGGATACGATCCCGATGAACGGTTGAATAATCTCGAAAATAGTACGGATTGAATCCATTGTGTCGCTGTCGATTGAAATATCAACACTGTCGGAATCGGAGAGTAACTTCAGGAGAACATTAACAATCTCACCTATTGGTCCTCTGAGCCCAGAAAACAAGGGTATCTTTCCAAGAGAGAAATCACTTCCAGGAGGGGTAATTGCAGAGCTAAGCTTGATAACAGGAGAGAAGTCTTCCGGAATTTGATCTTTCGGTATCTCGACCAAAGTCCCATTATCGAGTTTTTTATACACCGCAGGTTCTATTGTGGGTGCGTGTTCAGCCCACATTTCCTGTGTCCGTTCTTCAAGAGCAACCTGATCAATTTGACCAACAACATCAACTGGTTCCAATGTGCGTGAAAATATCTCGTTGAAGTTATCAGCAAAAAGTGTGAGGGCAATGCTTCGTAAGTCCTCAGATGCGGATTTGTATTTCTCATCTTCATCTGCACGACTTTCAATAACGTCTGTAATTGACCAAATATCATGTACTGCAAGAAGTAATGCATCTGTTTGCTCAGCTTGACTGTCAATAATATCAGGAATATCATCGATGATGTATTCTTCCATAGAGAGTGTGTTAGCCATTCCTATAATGTGGTGCGTAGACTGATGTTGTGCAAGCGATTTGTAAAACTGTTGCCAAGTTATTGATATGTCTGGGAATTGAACATGTGTTAGATTGGATTGGAATGCATAAACTGCAATCCAAGGTTCATCTGATAACTGATAACTAAAATCAGAGTATGTGTCTACTGGAATCATGACGATTGATTCCAGCTTGAATGATACTATCTCCGTAACGATATCAAC
Source organism: uncultured archaeon (assembly GCA_964564335.1). GTDB lineage: Archaea > Asgardarchaeota > Thorarchaeia > Thorarchaeales > Thorarchaeaceae > SMTZ1-45. The sequence goes on along the minus strand of CAZMBV010000002.1, from coordinate 2,493 downwards.
GATTGTCTTCATTATTTCGTCATTTTTATCAAAAAAAATGTATATGGAATCAAGATGATACCGCTCAGCCGGTTCTTTTTTAGATTCCTCATACTCCACAGCAATTTGACCAGCTGATACCGCAGGTGTAATGATTCCAACAATGAAACTACAAATTATAAGCACAGAAATAACTTGATTCCGAATATTTCGTCCACGCATATCTGACACTCCTCCTTGACCCAGATCGCCTTGGAAAAACAGGAAGTAACGATAATTTCCAACGTGAATATCATCCCTCCTGAGTGACTTCTCCCAACAGCGGAACATTTTTTGTAGAGTACTAGTCGTTATAATTGTTGGCACAGAATGTAAGCAAAATGAAAAAACAAAAAAAAGTGAAATGAATCCAAACATATTTGAAAGAATACTCATCTGAGCATAATTTTAGTGATACTCCCGGGATTCAACTCACGTTCTAGGGACTGAAATACCTCATAATTAAGACGGGCAGTAATAGTTATACTATCTTCATTATAGGATTCCGATTCAATTATAGCATCCTCATGAAGTCTTGAAATGATTGACATTCCAAAATCGCCGTAAGGCAACGAAATTGAATAGAGGATAAGTTGTGGTAGTATTTGTTCCAATGCGGCAACGAGTTCATCAAGATGCGCATGAGTCTCTGCAGAAATAGGAACAACTGCAGCAGAAATCTCTGCTAGTATATCTTCCCGTTCTTGTACATCATTTTCATCCATAAGATCAATTTTATTGAGTGCAGTAACTATTGGAATTCCATTAGCACCAATTTCATTGAACGTGTCAAGGCAGGTATCGACTTTTCGATCCATCTCTTCGATTGTGTCAGAAGCATCAACAACAAGAATGATAATATCAGCGTCAGCTACTTCCATGAGGGTTGTATTGAATGCTTGTAACAAAGCTTTAGGGAGACTACTAATAAAACCTACAGAGTCAGAAAGAACAATCTGCCTGCCGGGTAAATCAAGTTCAGCCGCTTTCGTAGCCAAAGTAGTGAAAAGTTTGTCAGCAATCTCCACACCGGATGCTGTCAATGCGTGATGGAGGGTGCTTTTCCCCGCATTTGTATAACCAGCTAGTGCGATTTCAATAAAGCCTTCTTTTACACGCTTTTTCTTTTTCAGCACTTGTGCTTCAGATATCTTCTCAAGCTTCTCAGTTATTACAGATATCCTTCTACGTTGCTCCTGTATTTTCAAATTTAGGAGGTCTTCTCCAGCACCGACCTGTTCTGCTACTGGACGGTCTCCAGTATGCTCCTTCGCTAATCTCATCCGAATCTGATGTCGCTCAAAAGGTAATTCGTATTTGAGCCGAGCTTGCTCGATCTGTAGTTTTGCTTGTTGTGTATTAGCATGCTTATCAAAAATTTCAAGAATGATTTGTGCTCTGTCCCTAACCTCTGTTTCCCACAACTCCATGAGTCTGAACATTTGGCTCGATTTGAGTTGAGGAGAGAATAAAACAAAATCGGGCTTATTGACCTCAATCCAAGTCTTGATCTCATCAGCTTTGCCACTGCGTATACCAAACTTAGCAGACGGGTCACTGACTATATCAAATGTACCTATAATTTCATAGTCTGCTGTAGTAGCAAGTGCGGCAAACTCGTTCAGTAAATCGGGGTCTCTGTATTTTCTTCGCTGGACAAGTAATGCAGTTGATTCACTCATTACTCTACTCAATGATAGTTGTGTCTTAAACAGTACTATTGTAGCTATGACATAGAGAAAGATTCATTGCCCAGCCATTAAGGTTTCATTGGGGATCACAAATGGCAAACTTCGAAATCAAAGTAAAGGATGGTCTTGCGAGATTAGGTAGATTCTCGACCAAACATGGAACAGTGAAGACACCATTGCTCATGCCAGTAATTCACCCGGGTAAATCTATTATTCCACCTAAGGCACTTGTTGAAGAATTTGGGTTTCAGATGGTAATTACAAATTCATACATTATTAATTCTCATGAAAGATACAGAGAGAAGGCGATAGCAGAGGGCGTCCATGCTCTCTTAGATTTCAATCATCCAATCATGACCGACTCTGGAACCTTCCAGATGTACTTCCATGATCTTCCCGATGAAGAAATAGACCCAATTGCCATAATAGAATTTCAGAAGCAAATCAAGACCGATATAGGAACTATTCTGGATGCTTTCTCAAAACCTGATGTCGAGAGAGAGCAAGTAGAGAAAGATGTCAAACTCTCTCTAGAACGGGCAAGAATGTCTGTAGGTCTCAAAGGGGATATGATGCTTGCTGGGACTGTTCAGGGTGGAATCTTCGAAGACTTACGAGAACAGTCAGCTAAAGCTATGGGAGCACTGGATTTTGATGTTTACCCAATAGGAGGTGTTGTTCCATTGATGGAAATGTACAGATATGCAGATATTGTCCGAGTGACGCTAGCTGCAAAGAAGTATCTGCCACCGGATAGACCAGTGCACCTCTTCGGATGCGGTCA
>CAZMBV010000001.1:0-45165 GCA_964564335.1 uncultured archaeon | reverse complement strand
AGCATTCAGACCCCTCTATCTTTTCGCGATAGGTTTGATTATCTTCGCAATTGGATTATTACTAACATACTGGGAACTTTTAGTTCGAGTTCCGTGGATTCAAATCACAGTGTTCGGAGAGGTTGCAGATACGTATTACTTTCTCCTGTATTATATTACCCTCGTAGAATTATTCTTCTTAGCAATTTCAGCGGCAATCATTATGCAGCAAAGGCTCATCGGTGTGTTCATGATTGTTATGTTAGTTGTAGCATATCTATTGATGTTCAACGCAGTTATAACCCTTGAAGGAAGTCGTGTTAGTAGTTATGCAGATTCATTGATTAATTTTGGTTACGTGCTCACAATGATTTTACTTGGAGCAATCGCGTTTCTCTTCTCATGGATTGCCTATGATACAAAAAGGAGCACAAGCTTAGCGTTAGGCTATGCAATGATTGTTCAGGTATTTGCAATTCCGGGTCTATATGAGCTGCTTCCTATCGGAATAATCAATATTATCGTTATTTTCACACTCATGGGACCTGCTATGATTGCCTTTGCATTTCTGCGACCAGACCAGAAAATTTCAGGCGAATTAGTAGGTTACGGAGCAAGCTTTGCAGCACCGGTAGTTGTAATCACTGCTTTGTTAAACTCTGCATATACAGCGGATATCTCTATCATGACGATAGGAATAGTTGGTGCAATAGCAATTATGTTTACAGCTGGGTCCGCTTCTTATTCCTATGGAAGATGGAGAGAAACAAAGCAAACACCCACAGCACTCCTTATGGTTATTTTTGCATCGTTTACAGCTGGGCAAGTTGTCGGAATATTAGGTAGTATAGGAAGCTTTGACAAAGAGATATCGATTTACTTTGACTTAGTAGCATCATCGTTTGCACTTGTTGTCTTTGCAGTATTTGCAATATTGGCAGCAGGATATCGTACGTCAGCATCTATTCCTCTGATTATCTATATACCTGCAATCATGCTTACGGCGTCGGCATATCCTGCACCTATTAGTGTTGCAGTTATGCGGTGGATCTATCTAGTTGTCCCAGTAATGGCAATGTTCTTCATACCTGTAATCATTTTCTACAGGGTTTGGAGAAGAATGAAACAATCAGACACATCTGGAAGGATGCGGCCGTTGGGGATTTCAATCGGATTGCTTGCTTACATATTAATCAGATTCCCGTTGATGCTTGTTGACTTCCCGGTTCTAGACCCCTCATATGGATTAATTTCAATTGGGTTCGTCATCTTGTGGCTAGCAATAACTGGAAGACTCGACCGGAATTAGATATTAAAATTAGATGAGTGGGAATACCACTCATCGAATCATCTTTTTAATGTTAACATATTTCTTCATGTGTTGGTTCCTCATCTTGAGAAACGCAAAGCTACGTTAATCGTTTCCTGAAGAAGATCTCTCCAATCCCACCCTCATTTAGACCCGAAATCATACCACATTCTTCAAATCCAAAAGCCCTATGCCAAGCTTGAGGTTCAGGTTCGTTTGCTTGTGAAGAACTCATCAGTGCGTCATGTCCATGAGTACGAAGATGTTCTTCCAAGAATCCAAGCATCTTTCTACCCACACCAGCTTTCCTGTACTCATCAATAACAAATACGAGACCTATGTAGGGAGTTGTAGACCAAAGATATTCTAAACGAATGTATCCAATCAGCTGACCATCAAGCTCTGTTACAATAATTTCATCATTGACAATCTTGTTACGGATAATCTTCTCGGTCACATAGCTGTCTTCAACAACACACCATTCAAGATCTTCAGGACCCGCAAATCTTACTAATGCTCTCTCCTGAATACTCATTACATTACACGTCCACATTTACAATACACAGAACTTACTCAAGAAAGTTGTGCTCGATTAAGGGTGAAATATCATAAGCTTTCAAAGGGATTAGAGCTTGTGAGAGTTATATCTCCAGAGGTCATTAGCAATTGAAAATTATAGAGTTTGATAGTGAATTTGATGAAACTGTGTTGCAGTTTCTAAGAAGAAATTATAGCAAGAATTACAGCAAAGGGTGGAGCTATGGTAACGGCACAATTGCAGTCTTTGTACATGAAGAGTATGTATTGAGAACCAGTAGTAATCAATCAATTACTGTAATATTTGAACCAACAGAAACCAACATGAAAACTAGAGTCACTGTGATAAGCACAGGAGGAGGCAAAGGTCTCTTTGGTTTTGATTGGGGATCTGAATCATCTGCAGAGAATACACTTGTGAAGAAAATCAAGGAAATTACTTCATCAAGATATTAATCTCGATAATCTTTATCCTTGTATTCTTCAGGGTTCGCATCAAAGGTGTCCTCGCAATATTGACTACAAAAGTAGTACATTTTTCCATTGTACTCACTCGATAGTGTAGCCGTTGCTATGTCTACATCCATCTTACAAATTGGGTCGATTGCAATCTTTGGAACCCCTGGTTCGTTTGTCCCTTCTTCATACTCCTCAGGATTTGCTTCAAATGTCTCTTTGCAATTTTGATTGCAGAAGTAATACCTCTTACCCTTGTAATCGCTGTAGAGGTCCGAAGTAGCAATGTCAACTTTCATCTTACAGATTGGATCAATAGCAACATCACCTTCTAGATAAGCTGGGACAGGAACACCTGATTCTTGAATACTTTCTTCTGATTTTGTCGTTTTCTCAGGTTTGAAGCGGTTTAGGGTCAATGCATTTGTCACAACACTGACACTCGAAAGTGCCATAGCTAATCCAGCAAATTCCGGTCTTAATACAAGTCCCAATGAAGGATACAGGATACCAGCAGCAATAGGCAGTAGTATGATGTTGTATATCAAAGCCCAGAAGAAGCCTTGCTTGATCTTCGCCATAGTACTCTTACCTAATTGAATGCCTGTGACAACATCGAGCAAATCATCTTTTACCAAGACTATGTCGCCAGACTCGACAGACACATCTGTTCCAGAGCCTAGTGCAATACCTACATCAGCTTGAGCCAAAGCAACTGCATCATTTACACCATCACCTACCATGGCAACAATTTTGCCTTGGTTTTGAAGCATCTTAACTTGTTCAGCTTTATCATTTGGGAGTACTTCTGCGAGGACATGGTCAATGCCCACAGTTGATGCAATTGACTTTGCAGTTTCTAATCTGTCACCTGTGATCATCCAGACATCAAGTCCTAAATGCTTCAAGGTGTGTACAGCTTGAATAGATGAAGGCTTCAATTTGTCAGAGATAGCCAGAACCGCTAGAGGGTTCTGTTCTTGGGCAGCAAAGACAGTAGTCTTCCCTTGCTGTTGAAGCATTATGACCTGATCTTCTATTTTTGTAAAATCAATACCCTTGTCAATCATGAACTGACTGCTTCCAACATGTATAGTCTTGCCATTGATGGAGGCACTGACACCTTTGCCAGGGGTATAACTGAAATCATTTGAATCAGAAATGCCAATTCCTCTTTCCCTTGTCTCATAGACGATAGCTTCAGCAAGCGGATGTTCACTGTTTTTCTCAACCGCTGCAATAAAACCAAGTGCATCGTTTTCAGATAGTTCACCAACCACTATGATGTCAGTGACTGTAGGACGACCGATAGTCAGGGTTCCTGTTTTATCAAAAACGATGGTGTCGATGACAGGTATGGTTTCAAGTCCGTCTCCAGTTTTAATCAGAATTCCATATTGAGCACCTTTCCCTATACCAACCATGATAGCTGTTGGTGTAGCGAGACCAAGTGCACATGGGCAAGCGGCTACAAGAACAGCTATTGTAAAGTTAAGTGCTAATGTCCATTCAACGGACATTATCAGTGTCCAAAATAGAAATGTCGCGATAGAAATGAGTAAGACGACAGGTGTGAAATAACTTGCAATAGAATCGGCCTTACGCTGAATCGGTGGCTTATTTGTCTGGGCTTCTTCTACCATCCGTACAATTTGGGATAATACTGTGTCAGCTCCCACTTTAGCAGCACGGACATGTAGAACTCCATTCTTATTCACCGTTCCACCAACTACTGAATCGCCTGGATTTTTGCTCACTGGTACAGGCTCACCAGTAATCATCGATTCATCTACTGAAGACTTTCCTTCGAGTACATCGCCATCAACTGGTACACGATCGCCAGGTCTAATCAATACAATATCATCGACCTCGACATCTTCAATTGGAAGTGTTACTTCTTCCCCATCTCTTACAATTACTGCGACTTTTGCCTGAAGGTCCATCAGACTTCGTATGGCTCTCGATGTTCTACCTTTCGCGATTGATTCTAGAGTTCGACCAAGTAGGATGAATGTTATCAGAAGAACAGCAGTATCATAAAAGGAAGAATATTCAGTTAGAAAGAATGTTGTAGCAACAGAGTAGAAATAGGCGGCACTGGTACCAAGCACAATCAATGTATCCATGTTTGTTTTCAGATGTCGTGCGGATCTTAGAGCTGCTTTATAGAATGGATAGCCTCCAATAAACTGAACTGGAGTCGCGAGTATGAACATCAGTAGTTTTTTGGTACCTTCCACTGGAATGATAGCGTCGAATAGATGAAAGTGAATGAGAACTACGGGGATGGCTAAAAGTAAAGAGAATGCTAAGAGCCCAAGATAATAACGACGCTCCTTTTCTCTCGCAAGAGTCTCGCGGTCACCGTCTGTTCCTTCTCTTTCTTCTGGTTCGAATCCCATTTCACGAATTGCTTTTTTGACCATCTTGTATGTCAATAAATCTTCATCATATTCTAAGAGTAGTTTGTTTCTTTCAGGAAACGTATTGATTGTTATGACTCCTCTGTGCTTTTGCATTTCTTGCTTTATTAACTCCCAATCAGCTTCGGATTCAGCTCCCGAAATCGTTATTGTCATCGCAGTTCTCTTGGATCTATATCCACTCGAATCTACGGCACGTTCAAGTCGGCTTCTATCCACGCGAGATGAATCATATTCAATAACAGCCTTTTCATCAAGGAGACTAACAGTTGCAGAGATCACCCCATCTTCATTCAGAAGCGATTTCTCAATCGTTGCCACACAAGAAGCGCAATGCATGCCTTCTATTTTCAATGACATTCGATCTTTACGTTCATCCACTTTCTGACTCATGAAATTCACTCTTTGACCAGTAGCAATTGCTCAGAAATCTATCCGATTCTCAATACACTTAACTATAATTAATACCACTAATAACTATTGTGCTTTGAATGTCTATTTATTGATAGTGTCTATCCGATAAAGTGCTCGCTCTCTTTCTCACCTGCAACCTCAGACATCATTCGCAGTAATTCCGTAAATGTGTCCTGGATGCCCGAACCTGTCTTAGCTGAGGTCTCTCGATAGATTGCAGGAACTTCGAGTTTCTCAATGAAATATTTGGTGAATTCCTCTCCTTCTTCCCGAGTAACATATTTGGTTTTGTCATTAGTATGACGTAAATCAATTTTGTTAGCGATAATGACAGTAGGTGGAAGTGGACCCATGTTTTTGAATGCCTCAACCAACCACTTACTTGCATTATCAAATGATTCTCGATTATTCACGGAATAAACAAGGCATATACCATTGCAGCCCGAATAATAGTGTCCTCGAACTTTTTCGAAGGTTGGTTGACCTGCAAGGTCCCAAATGATGAATTTGACGATTTCTTGTTCAAATAGAACTCTCTTGGTTGCCAAATCGACTCCAATAGTAGCAATATGACCTTCGGTGAAATCTTCTCCAAGATAATTGCGGCGAATGCTTGTCTTCCCAACAGCCCCATCACCGATGAGCACTGCTTTCATGATTTTACTGCCATCGTCCTGATCTTTCATTATGTTACCTTCCGCACGCCCTTATTTATGAAGGCCGTCATTACATATCAGAAATCCATTCCCCACAAATGGCTCTCCGTATTATGAATTCTAATCTGCACAAATAAGGTTAATGATTGTTCGCTTCGAGGATAATTAAGATTTCATATTGGGTCATTTCTAATAGTCGAATAGATTGCGGATTTTCTTGCTATATTTCCTTGGCGTAACCTTTCCGACGTTGATTGAATCGCAATCATGAAACTGTGCAAAGTCATCCAAGCCTTTCTGTAAGCGTTCTAGCCCATTTGCAGTCCCAAGTTCATCATTCTCGATATACAGAGATTTCACTTCGAGAATTCTATCCTTCCGATGAGCTTTCGCATCAAGTCTTCCAGCCAACTCAGCTTTGTCAAGAATTGGCAGAACAAAATAGCCATAGACTCTGTTAGGGGCAGGAACATAACACTCAATCTTGTAATCAAATCCCCAGATTCGTTTGGGAAAAGCGCGTTCTCGTAAGATGTTGTCAAATGGTGTGAGAATTTTCACTGGAGCAGTATCTAGATAGGCTTTATTCTGAGATTGTAACTTTTGAGTGTTAGAGGCAAGAACGAAGTAACGTTCCGTGAAACCATCAACCGATACCTCTTCAAGATCTCCATTCTTCACTCTTTGATCCAGGTATGCTTCAATCAGTTCCTTCCTACCCTTCCAAAGTTTCTGAGATGGCAATTTATTGTGATAGGTCCGGATGTCATCATAGCATCCTATTCCAAGAGAAGCAAGAGAGGAGTCAACTACATACTCTGCAGCTTCTACATCGCTCATAGGTTCAGAGTCTATGTGAGCCGGCAAAACACGTTCGATCAAATCATAGTATTTCTGGAAACCTTTCCGATAAGCAACCATCAGCTTCCCGATAGTATAGAGATATTCTAAGGCACGTTTCTCTACCTTCCAATCCCACCAGCCAGTTGAATCTTCTTTACGTTCACCAATCGATGCACTGTTCGTCATCCCATTCTTCTTCACATGCCTATATACTGAGTCGATCACGTCTCTATTCTCAAGAGCCCATTTCTTTGTTCGATTCCCTGGATAGAACTGTCGTCGCCAAGCAGAGAAGGGATAGGTTTCCATAGGCATCATGCACATCGAATGAGACCAGTACTCAAACAAGTCACCCTTCTTCTGGTAGTCCCAGATTGTTCCATCTTCATATTGAGAAAATCGATTAAACGTGATAAGATTATGACTCCTTGAAACGACAGAAATTGTGTCAATTTGGATGTTATGGATTTGCTTAGCAACATCCACAACAGACTTGCAGGGATTACTGGTCCTGAGACCCTGAGCCGCCAATACAAATCTTCTCGCATCATCCATGGAAATCTCAATCATGATGTTTCTCTTGAGAATAGTCCCTTGATAATTCCATCTCTCGTGGTCATAGAGTTACCTTAGTTATATTCTTTAGTTCTATTCTAACAACCCTCTTCTAGAAGAAAGGAATAAATAGTAGCCTATTCCAATTTGTATATCGTGGAAATTCGCATTAAGAATCAATAAGAAGCTACAATGGTTTATACCATTAATCTAATTCTGTAGTAAACAATTTGACAAACATTGATGCAGATAATAACGAAATTGGAGGGATTCAAGAATGAGAAAGATAGTAGTAATGTGTTTTATACTAGCACTATTACTCTGTTCAAATGGAACTAATAGAACATTCGTATCAGATGAAGGAAAACTGGAAATAAGTACAATTTCTGAGCAAGTTTACCTATCTCATGATTCTATCAACATAACCTCAAATGATGGTTTTGCAAGTGGAGGTTGGATGGGAGAAGGAACTCTAGATAATCCCTATACGATTGAATTATTTGAGTTTACAGATCCAATTGAAGCAGATGGACCATGCATAAGTATATCCAATACAACAGCATACTTCAAAATTACGAACTGTTCATTTAATACAACTGTATTTGCATCGGCTTTTACCTTGGAGAATGTAACAAATGGTCAGATTCGATATTGTTCTACAGAAAATTTCATCTGGGGAATGACAATTGATAATTGCTCTGGAATTCAATTAGATCGTCTGATAGGAACTTCGTGCATTGATATAGAGGATTCCAGCAACTGCAATATTTCACACTGTACAATTAGTGGTGCACCCGGAGATGGTATATATCTTGATAATTGTAGCAATATAACAGCTATGGGATCTGATATCTCAAGTTGTGGTGCAAACGGAATTTGGTTGGAAGATACGGTAAATTCAACGATTATTGGCAACCAGCTTATTCTAAACTCGATATATCAGATTGATGTTACAGGAGTTTCTTACAACAATGTCATTTACAACAATGTAATCAAATATGATTTCATGCAATGTTTTGGGACAGGTCATGATAATGGGGCTACTAACTTGTGGGATGACAATGTTACCACAGGAAATTGGTGGTCGAATTATGGTGGATCGGGCAACTACTCTATTTCTGGATCAGCGGGTTCTGTCGACCACTACCCGATGGGACACACCTCTGTTGTTTTAGTAAACCATGATGATGTTAAATTCGAAATAGGTTCAACTGCTACGATAATATGGGATGCATTCTCTGAAGTACCAAATTATTTCATAATCTATAGAAATGAAGAGATTCACGATTCAGGAGTATGGAATGGATCTGATATCTCGACAAGTGTGTCAACGGATACGCTTGGATTGTATAACTACACATTATTCGTTAATGGAACATCAAATGACAATAAGACAGATACAGTAATTGTAACAATTTATAGTACCTTACCAATGATAGATTCACCAGAGGATATGACATATAAATATGGTCAGACAGGCTACTCAATTATCTGGCGCCCTTCATCCTCAATCCCAGATAGATATGAAATCTACCAAAACAGCGTCTTGAACCGCAATGAAACTTGGGATGGTTCAACCATTTCATATTCTATTGATGGTCTATCAGTGGGTACTTATTCCTTCAAATTACGAGTTATTGATACGCGAGGATATGATGCTGATGACACAGTCCAAGTCATTGTGACTGCAGCTAGTGTGATAACTAATACTACAACAACTACAACAACTACAACAACTACAACCTCCGGATTCAATATTGATATGAACCTTGTTCTCTTTCTTGGGATAAGTAGTATCTCAATAATAGTTATTGTAGTGGTTTTGAAACTAAGAAGATGATACAACCATTGACCTCAGAGGTGAGAAAGAGTAAAACATGATTCTCTGAGGTCTATAGCTTTTTTTCTCCTTCTCTAATAACAAGTTTCGTCATTCTATTTCGATTGTTATTGAAAAATTCTCGGACCACATCAGGATTTCTTTTGCTCAATTCTCGTAGGACCCAGCCTGCAGCTTTTCCGACAAAGAATTCCTTATCAGCGACATGAGGAGTAACTACTACAAGTATCTTCTTTGCAAATTCCGGTTGGTACTGTGTTTTGAGTGCCAAGTAAAGATATGGAAGAAATGAACATCGGCGTCTCCAAAAATTTTCAGAATTACTCCACGATTTTAAAATCAATTCTACTTTTGAATCCCGTAATATCATTGATCCTATTGTTGGTGAGCAAAGTGGGTCAGTTATTGCCCAAGTGTCAACATCATCAATCCAACGGTCAGCCATCGACATTGCTATGTCTATCGACCCCTTCTTTCCGTACTCTTTCATGATGTCAATAGCTGCAAGACGGGTTTCAAAAGTTTCAATCTTCCAAAGCTCGTCCATGAGTTCCCGCATATCATCGACATTAACTCCTTTGATGCTCTTTGTAACAATTTTGTGTATGTCTGGAAGTTCAACACCTATGAATTCTAGAGAAGAAGTTTTCAGGTATCCAGCAATCTTTTCCTTTCGCTCTGGATTACCTTTTGCTTTTAATTCAGAGTGAATCTGGCTCATTATTTCTAATACCAAATTATGTCACCTGTATTCGTGAATTTTTTTTTACTTCTTTTCGAGATATCGCATATCTGCTTTCTTGAAGGCGGCAAATGCTTTCTTTCCATATGCATCATCTAGTTGTGTTGCAAAGGTGTGAAGCAACTTCAAAGATTCTAATCCACCCAGCAAGTTATCAAAAGACACGGTCACATGATACCCAGGGACATTTGAACCAGGTAATCTATCTCTTAACCATCCAATAGGAGTAATAAGCTCACTCTTCTCAATTGGTGCAAGTATCAAGTTTGCGCGAATCCCTGTTTTTGAGAGAATCTCCAACCATCTAATCCACCCACCTTCCGTGGTTGGAAAACCCGATGTTCCCTTCTTGTGATTATTTATTGTAATCGAGTCTACTGATAATGTCTCACCATCTAACAATCCGAAATTTGCAAGTATCCATAGTAATCGTATAAGAACAGCACGTCGTGAGTCAAGCATCTCTTGTACAGCTAATGTGTCTATGTCAATAAACCCTAGCTTGGATGAAAGTATCGTCGAAAGTGCATCATGAAGAGTCTTGTATCTAAGATGTTTCTTCTCAACAGTAGGAAATGCTATAATCTTGGGAGGCTTTTGTTCAGTAGTTTTGACTTCCTGAATCTGGTCCGAACTTAGACCCTTACGAATTTCATCTAGTGTCTTCTTTCCTTCAAAGATTCGGACAAATGATTGGTACTTGTCATCAGGCATTGACCCACCTAATCGCTGCTCAGCCTGTTCTCTGCTATTGCTAACATTCAATGCGTTGATTTTATCACAGGGATATCTTGAGCAGAAAGCACAATTTCTGATTTCATTGTGAAATGCACATTTACGAGCAGAACAACCTCTGAGAAAGTTATGGACTCCAACATCTTTTGCAAGTTTTTCATTCGGTGTCTGACAACCATGACAGGGATTCTGTGTAGGAGAATATCCCACGTACTTCTTCACGTCCTCAGCAAATGACTCCCACTCCTCTTCTGTCTGATTTCTTCTGACCCAAACTCCCCATGGACAGCTTGAGCACATATTCCCACACTTACTAATTACAGGTAGCATAATCCTCAGATATACTTCATCAACCAATCTAATTAAACTTACATCATAGTTCCCCAGCAATCCACATTTCAATAAGCAATTGTTAAGGAAAATTACGTATAGGGCGATGCCTTAAAATTGACCTTTTTACCAGCCCAATAGAAGAGAACCAATGGGTCGTAACTAAAATGGTTACAAACGATACAAATCTGAACTTCAGAAATTGGCTTCTAGATCAACCAGAGGGTAAGACTCTGCTGAGATGTTATCAATGTGGACGATGCACTAGTGCCTGTCCTGTCGCAGATATCGAACCCGCATTCAATCCTAGATTATTTTTGCAGAAAATAATACTCAGTGATGAATTGATAGCAGAGGAGCAACTGGTTTGGAATTGCCTTACATGCGAACAATGTGAGGTACGGTGCCCTGAACATGTGAAAATACCACATATCCTCATCCTAGCTAAAGTTCGAGGGCTAATGAAAGGAAATGTACCTCCTGCGGCTCTTGATCGTGCAAGAAATATCCTATCGATTGGCAGAAGCCTAGAGGTAAGCTCACCAATGCTCAAGACTCGTGAGAAGATGGGACTCCCAGACCTTGGAACGCCACCTATGGAGAAGATTGTCGAGATGCTTGCAGATATTGGAATTGTTGGAAATTTAGAAAAAGTTGAATCAGTCTATGGAGGTTCCAAAGATGAGTAAAGCTCGAACTTACACTTACTTTCCAGGTTGCATGATACCTTACCGACTACCACATTTCGAATTGTCAATGCGAGAGGTTCTCAAGAAACTAGAAGTTGAATTAGAAACAAGTTCGGATCATTCATGCTGCCCAGAACCTACTACTTTCACTGGAGTTGACTTTGAAGCCTGGGTCACAATAGCAGCAAGAAATGTTGCAGTGAGTGAAGCTACTGGGAATGAAACAGTAGCAATGTGTAGCGGATGCTTCCATACCCTCGCAGTAGCGAATCATATGGTCCATGAAGATCCAGAACTAAAAGAGAGGATCAATAAACGGCTCAAAAAGTCAGGACTTGAAGTTTCTGGAGAGCATGCTGTCAAGAACCTGCTTCATGTACTTCACAACGATATAGGAATAGAAGCTATTGCGAAGCAGGTAACAAATCCTCTGAAGCAATTAAAGATTGCACCGCACTATGGATGCCATCTTGTAAGACCATTGGAAGCAACAAATATGGATAGCGCAGAAAACCCACAATGGATGGATGAAATCATCAAAGCGACCGGGGCAGAGGTTGCAGAATTCGAAGATAAGATGGCGTGTTGTGGTGCTCCTATTATGCCTGGAGATGAGCAAAAGGCATTGACAATTACATCAAAGCATCTGAAGCATATCAAAGCCTCAGGCGCAGATGCTATCGTAGTACTCTGTCCAACATGTTATACCCAAATGGAAACACAGCAAGGGAAAGTTGAAGCAATTGCTGAAACTGAGTTCAATATTCCAGTATTATCCCTAGGAGAATTGTTAGCTCTTTCAATGGGTTTGACTGAGATTGTCACTGATAATCAGAGGAGATACCATCGAGTCAAAATCACGGAGCTACTGGTAAAGGCTGGAGTTGGAGGTGCATAAGAATGGCAAAGAACGCAGTTGTTATTGGTGCGGGACTGGCTGGAATCCAAATATCTCAACAATTAACCGATCTTGGAGTTACAGTTCATTTGATTGAAAAAGAAGCTATCATCGGTGGACTCTCAACCTATCTAGGTCGTGTCTTTCCAACCGGCGATTGTGCATTATGTCTTGATGCTAGTAATGAGATGTACGATGGACATCACAGAAAATGTGAGTATCGTGGTTTAGTGACTGAAAAGAAGAATCTCAAGTTGTATACGCAAGCTGAGGTCAAGTCAATCACCGAAGCAGAAGGTGGATTCAAGGTTTCAATCAAATTGGAGCCACGCCATGTCAAACTTGACCGCTGTGTAGTGTGTCTTGAATGCATTGATGTCTGTGATGTAGAAGTACCAGATGAATATGCCGTTCGTGGAGGAACACGGAAAGCTATCTATCGGCCAATTCCTCAAGGAGTACCTCATGCTCCTCTAATAGATATGGAGCATTGTACGAAATGTGGAAAGTGTGCAGATGTCTGCAAGGTCAATGCCATAGACTTCGAAGAGAAGAAGAGTTCAAAAACAATCAACGCTGATGCAGTTATTATAGCGACAGGCGTTGAAGAGAAGATTCCACTCGAATTTCCTGGTTACGAATACAGGACATCAGACGATATAATATCCCATGCTGAATTAGCAAGATTGATTGATCCAGCTGGAGATACAAAAGGTGTAGTCACCACCTCTACAGGAGATAACGTATCTAAGGTGACTATGATTCTTTGCGTCGGTAGTAGGGATAAGACTGCTTTCGAGTACTGCTCTCAGGCATGTTGTACATATAGCTTGAAGCACGCAGAGATGTTACGAGATCTTGGCATCGACGTAACGATCTGTTATATGGATATACGAGTCCCAAACGCTAGTGTGCATTATCTGGCTAACTCAATTGAGAAAGGAGTCAAATTCTTGCGAGGCAAGCCGGATAAAGTTGTAGTTCGCAACGGCAAACCAGTCACAATTGTCGAAGATACTCAATCTCAAAAACTCATGCAGATAGAATCTGACCTCGTTGTTCTTGCATCACCTCTGGCTCCATGGGGACCAAATAGTGATCCCGTTTCTGAATTTTTAGGTGAATACGGATTCGCTCGAAGAGTTGTAAAGGAAGGAAAGGTCTACGCATGTGGAACAGCGACGGGACCTGCTGATATTCCAACCAGTATTGCAGAAGCTAATGCTGTTGCACTCAGAGTATACTCTGATTTGATGGAGGTGTCTAAATGAAGAAACTCTTCCTATGTACATGCAATAAGACGCTCACCAGGTGGCTAGACTTTGCACGAATTGAAAAGGAACTTGGTAATACTTTCGAATCGGTTCAGGTCCATGATTCTTTATGTCTGAAAGAAGGGTTAGATTATCTAGACTCTGAAGTATCGAACGACGATGCAGTTGTTATTGGTGCCTGTACCTCTCAAATAATTGGAGTACCCATGGAGAGGCGACTCAAGAGTGAACAGGTATTGTTTGTACCAATTCGAGAACATGTTGCGTGGGTTCATAAAGATGATAAGAATAGTGCCACAAACAAGGCGATAGTACTTCTCCATGATGGTGCAATTCATGTCGATCACCTAGAACCAAAGACAGCAGTAGACCTTGAGATTGAAAAGAAAGTCTTAGTTGTTGGAGGAGGAATTGCTGGCTTGAAAGTTGCTAGTGACTTGGTTCAGCTTGGTATTCCTGTGATTTTGCTCGAACCTCCAGAGTTCAATAAAGACTCCTATGTAGGTTTGAACCAATTCATGGCTGAGAGTGAAATCCTGAAAGAAACTATCAAAGGATTACTCTCAACCTCTAAGGATGCTGAGAAACTCAATGGAACAATTACAAGCCTTAGTGGGAGGGCTGGACTTTATTCTGTTGATGTGAAACTTGAAGATGGAAAAGAGAAAGATATGCTTGTAGGTGCGATAGTCATAGCTACAAATACAGAGCAATCTGCGCCATCTCTTGCAAAGACCGCCCACTATGGCAAGTATGACAACACTGTATTTATTTCAGAGTTGGCAACTCTGACATCAAATCAATCTGGTAAGACTATTCTTGTAGCGCAAGATCCATCATATCACGAAAGTGACGCCGAGGGAAGTTATCTCCTTCGAGAAGTAACTCAGGCTGCAGAGAAAGGAAATACTATCATTGTTGCACACTTCAATATTTACACAAAGGACGAGAATCTCTATCGAAAAGCAAGGGAATCAGGAGTCATATTTGTAAGAGGAACTCTTGAGAAAGTTGACAAAAAGAAAGACCAACTTGTTTGTAGACTCGAAAATACACTAGAGTCACAGATACGAGAATTTACAGTAGATTACATTGTCCTGCAGCCAGAACGTAAACCTTGGTCTGGCACAAGAAACCTTGCCAGCACACTTGACTTGGAGTTGGACCAAAATGGATTCATTAAGACTCGATATTCGAAGATGAAACCAGTCCAAACCTCAAAGAGAGGCATCTTTATTGCAGGCAATGCAAAGACCCCAATGAATCTAAATGATGCATTGGCATCGGCTTCAAACGCTTCACTTGAAGTGTTGAAGAATGCAGTCGCAGAAGGTGAGCGTAAAGGGTGGATTCCCGTAATCGATGAGGAACTGTGCGATGTTTGTGAGGCATGTGTTAAGACGTGCCCGAATGATGCATTAAGACGTGATGGAGACCTCATCAAACACATACCAATGAATTGTGAATTCTGTGGAATTTGTGTATCAGCATGTCCTACGCGTGCTATTGAATTCCAATCGCATAACAAGGATTCCTGGATGGCAAGACTCGAAGCAATTGCAATGAATCATAAGAAACTAGAAGGTGACAAACCTTTCTCACTAGTCTACGCTTGTAGCGAGTGTGCAAATGCATCAATCGATCAAGCGGGATTTACGGGTAAAGGATATCCAACAGGTAATTACGTTATTCAATTTCCCTGTGCTGGAATGATATCACCAATTGAAATTTTGAAAGGCTTGGTAGTGGGAGCTGAGAATATCACTATAGCTCATTGCCCACCTGGTGGTTGCCATCATCAGACTGGAGATCACCTATCGGAGCTGGTTGTCCAATTTACACAGGACATGCTGACAAGTATAGGTCAAGATCCAAGTCGTGTAAAGGCAACATACATGATAGCAGCGTTACCAAATAAGATGCAAGAGGAGGTTGCCCACCGTGGATAAGCGAATCAAACTTCTAGAAGCACTTCGATCGATTGCAGTGAAGACTCCTACAAATGAGGTGGAGGTTCCAGAAAAAGTCGTAGGGTTTGGAACTATTGAATACAAAGCGCAGACTTGCAGTGCGTGTAAGAAATGTATAGTTGCATGTGAACCTGGTGCATTAGATATAGATGAAACTCTGAATATGCATGATTACTTGCGAGTAACAATACCCCAAGAGGGTTTCAGATCAAAGAACAGAGAAGAACTAGTAACACTGTTGCAGAATCTCAAAGGCGATTACGATTCCGGTGATGTTCAAGCTATTTCAGTGCCTCAAGGACTTCCAGGTTATGGGTCAATATTGTGGAGTGCAGAGCAGTGCATTGCTTGCGAAAAATGCATTGAGGCATGTCCAGAGGATTGTCTCACATTACAGAAGACCTACAAGCTTCCTGAGATAATCGGACCTATCGAAGCGTTTCCACCAAAACCCACATCGAAAGAGTGGGAACCATTCATCATCTGTTTTGTTTGCTGGGAGTGTTCACATGCAGCCGCAGATCTTGCAGGTCTGATGCATTTACATTACCCTGTATCAATCCGAACAATTCGACTTCCATGTAGTGGAGCACTTGAACCAATCCATATTATGACAGCTCTGGAAAATGGAGCTGATGGGGTACTGGTCACAGGTTGCTTATTGTCAGAATGTCATTATGGTGGTGATAGCCCCAAGGCTGGTAATTTTATGCAAGAAGATTTTGTGAAATTCTGGTCGGAAATTTTCGAAGAGATTGGTTTAGGTGGTCGACTCAATATCGACTTTGCATCCGCTGCAATGGGCGTCAAATTTGCAAAAATTGTAGAGGATTTCACTGAGCAAATTCGCAAACTTGGACCTAGTCCAATTAATGTGAAAACGGAGGTGCAAGAATAGATGTCAAAGAAGCGTAGTAAAAAGCAAGAGGATCGCATTGGTGTCTTTGTTTGTTCATGTGGTTCAAACATTGGTGGCGTCGTAGATGTCGATAAGCTTGCCCATGATTTTGATAATTATCCTGGTGTTGTTCTTGCAACATGGAACATGTTCACTTGCTCAAAGGAAGGGCAATCAAGAATTGCACAAAGCATAGAAGAAAATGATCTTACGGGTGTGGTGATTGCTTCCTGTACTCCAAAATTACATGAAGAGCTATTCCGTGACATAATCGAAGAGAAGGGTCTCAATAGATTCAGGTTAGCGCAAGCTAATATCCGAGAACACGATACATGGGTACATGGAGATAAGCCCGAGAAGGCTCAGAAATTAGCTTACGAACTCATCGCAGGAGCAGTCGAGCGAGCTAAACTCCTTGAAGATATTGGATTCAAAGACTATCCAGTTGAAAAGAGTGTCATGGTCGTAGGAGCGGGAATTTCCGGCATCCAGACTGCTCTTGATCTAGCTGACAAAGGTATCCATGTGGATTTGATTGAACGTAATGTATCAATCGGTGGATATATGGCAAAATTGGAAAAAACATTCCCAACACTAGACTGTTCAATGTGTATTTTGTCTCCCAAGTTAAGTGCAATTGATAGGAATAAGAACATCGATATCTATACAACCACTGAGGTTAAAGAGGTTGAGAGAGACTATGGCAATTTCAAAGTCACTCTTGCCAAACACCCGCGGTATATTGATCTTGAGAAATGCAATGATTGTGGAGATTGTCTGAAAGTATGTCCAGTTCTTACACCAAAACATCACGATCTTGGAATGTCAAAAAGGACAGCTATCTACAAACCATTTCCACAGGCAGTACCTGGTGCCGTATCAATAGAGAAACTTGGTCATGCAGCATGTAAGATTTCATGTCCAGCTCATGTTAGCTGTCAGGGATTCGTTACGCTTACTAAAGTTGGCAAGTACGATGAAGCACTCAAATTGGTCAGAGAAGCAATTCCATTTCCTGGTGCATTAGGTCGCGTTTGCCCAGCACTTTGTGAAGACGAATGTGAAAGAGGCACTTACGACGAGAGCGTGAGTATTAGGAACATTCACAGGTGGCTACATGATCGTGAGCTCGAATCAGGAGAGATAGATCCTGTTGATAATGTAATAGACAAGAAGGAGAAGATAGCTGTAGTTGGTGCAGGACCCGCGGGAATAGCGTGCGCATTTTACCTTGCCCAGAAAGGTTATCCCGTCACGGTATTTGAAGAACGTGAAGAGGCAGGAGGATTACTGAGGTGGGGTATTCCAGAGCATCGTCTACCACGCGATATCCTGAAGTCGGAGATTGACTACGTAAAGCAGCATGGTGTTGAGATAATCACAGGAAAGAGAGTTGATTCTCTAGATTCACTCAGAAAACAAGGATTTGATGCAATCTTTCTTGGAACAGGAGCCTATGTAAGTTCAAAGCTGCATGTGAACGGTGAAGATGCGAAAGGTGTCTATCATGCCCTTGATTTCCTCTATCGTGTGAATGGGGGAGAAAAAGTACAGCTTGGAAGCAAGGTCGCTGTGATAGGTGGAGGAAATTCTGCAATAGACTCAGCTCGAGTCGCACTTCGTCTTGGATCTGATGTTACCCTCGTTTATCGAAGGTCCAGAGAGGAGATGCCTGCGATCAGGAGTGAAGTTGATGATGCAGTGAAAGAAGGCGTGAAGCTAAAACTGCTCGCAAATCCTGTGGAGGTGCTTGTTTCTGGCGGTGCAATCTCTGGAATCAGATGCATCAAGATGAAACTAGGAGACCCAGATGAATCTGGAAGACGGCGTCCAGTACCGATTACTGGTTCTGAATTCGATTTAGATGTTGACAATGTCATAATTGCTATTGGACAGTCTGTTCATCCAGATGGGCCTCACTCAGAACTCGAGTTATCCAGATGGGGTACTCCAATCGTAGATTCAGTGACAATGCAGACAAGTATGGAAGACGTATTTGCAGGAGGAGACCTAGTCACAGGTCCAGCTCTTGCAGTAGAAGCTGTTGGTGCAGGACACGAAGCAGCAAAGTCTATCGATCTATTCCTTCGTGGTCTTGATCTGATAGAAACCAGACCAAAGGCGCAACCTAGAGCTCCACGACCTGAACTTGAACAGGATGAACTTCCTGGTGGAACCCGTGCAAAAATGAAGACATTACCTGCAAAAACCAGAGCTGCGAATTTTGAAGAGGTGGAACTTGGATTCTCTGAAAAGATTGCAGTTAAGGAAGCAGAGCGATGCCTTAATTGTGCTATCTGCTGTGAATGCAAATTATGCGTTGAAGCTTGTGAGAAAGATGCTATAGACCATTGTATGGTCGAAGAAGAAATCGAGCTTACAGTTGGTGCAATTGTCGCAGCCACTGGTTTCCAGGAGATTAGCATGACAGAGCTTCCTGAATATGGTGGCGGAAAATTCAAGCGAGTTATCACTGGAGGGCAATATGGGCGTCTATTGAGCCTTGTTGGCCCAACCGCAGGAAAGGTTCTGATTCCTCCAGAATATAAAGAAACTCCGAAGAAGATTGCGTTCATCAACTGTGCAGGGTCTCGTGACCAAAACTGCAGACCTTGGTGCTGTAATTTCGGTTGTATGTATACACTCCGTCATGTCGAAATGACTTATCGAGAGTACAATGACTCAATCGATCAGTGGGTCATATTCCATGAACTTAGAGCTGGAGGAAAAGAGTATGAGCAGTTCTACGGTCGTGTGAGAGAACATGGTGCTAAATTCGTACGCGGATTCCCGAGTGATTTCACTGAAGAAGAAGATGGAACTATCAGTTTCACAGTCTTTGATCAAGGAATCGGACAACTCTTACGCCTGAACTTTGATCTTGTTGTCCTAACAATGGCTGTTGATCCTGCGGAAGGAGCTGCTGAACTAGCACACATGCTTGGAGTCGACAGGAGTGAGGGTGGCTTTATGAAAGAGCTTCATCCGAAACTTGAACCGGTTAACACTAAATCTAGAGGAGTCTTCATAGCAGGTGCATGTCAGAGCCCGAAGGATATTCCATCTTGTGTTTCTGATGGAAAAGCAGCTGCAAGTGCAGCATCATCACATGTACTCAAAGGTCAGGTTCGAGTCCAAATGGATAAAGCTATTATTGATGAGGAGTTGTGTATCGGATGCGGCCTTTGCGAGCAAGTGTGTCCGTTTGATGCCATCACACTTGAGGACCGTGAAGATGGACCACAACTTTCAGTAGTTAATTCACTACTCTGTACGGGTTGCGGGAAATGCCAAGTTGTTTGCCCTACTGGAGCAGCAAAGAGGAGGCACTTTACAACAGAGCAGATCAATGCAGAAATATTAGGACTTATTGCAGCTCATAAAAAGCAAGTAGCATCTTCTTAGTAATCCCTATGGAGAACATAAGATGAATCATCAAACCGAAGCTAAAGAGAACACTCTAGAATTACATAGAGTGTTCCAAGAGCTTCTTGATGAAGGAAACGAACGCGGAGATATTGGTATATCAAGTTACAAAGCTGTTTATGATGAACTCATGGATGTACAGAAGAAGAAACTCCATGAGATAACTAAAAAAAGATTTGGTGATCTCTACGAATCCGGTTCCATCATATGCATTGGTGTGGCTTATCGAAATCCCATAATTGATTATATAGACAACAAAGACACTGGTGAAACAGATTATCCGCTTTGGAATGAATACGGAAGAGAATACGATAGAATCAATCAAGTTCTGAATCGAATGGCTCTTGCAATAGCATCTCAGTTCAACGGTATTCCTCTGAAGGCAACTATTGGAGATATGAAAGGAGAAGTCGAACATGTGTGGGAATACTGGCCGCTGGTCGTTTCTCACAGAGTCGTTGCCGAAAACTCAGGGATTGGGTGGCGTGGTAAGAACCAACTTATCATCCATGAGAAGTATAGTTGCGCAATCAGATTCGCATCAATAATTACTAAAATGCCATTCCAACATGGAGTGAGAATTGAATCGATGTGCGGAATTTGTACAGCGTGCGAGGATGCCTGCGGATTCATCAGGCATCGCAATATTCTACCTGACTACAGAGAGAATTGCCATAGGTACATTCAGTTTTTAAAGTCAAAGGGTATCGAGAAGGACATATGTGGAAAATGCATCAAGGCCTGTTATCGGAGTAGCAAACTTCAGAAACAATTTTCACTATGAATATCACGTTCCCTAAAGGACTGGAACCGAGATAAGAAATGCAGCTCCCGAACCTAATTGCGATTCCAGTAGTTCAATTGTTCCACCATATGATTCGATGATTCTCTTTGAGAGATACAGTCCTAAACCTTTCCCTTCTCCCCTCGTAGTCACACCTTTTTGAAAAATCCTATCCCGTACAGTCTCATCAATTCCAGGCCCATCATCACGATACGTAATTAGAAGGTTCTTTTCAACTAAACCAAGACGAATAGTTACAACTGCTCCATTACCAGCGTAGTCAGCAGTATTTCTTAACAGATTTTCAAGAACTAAGGGAAGCAGTATACCGGGACGGATATTTGAGGATCGGACATCTCGCTCGTACATTAGTTTCACATTTGCTCCACCTCTAGATTGCTTTGCATTCTTCGCCATAGTCTGAAGAGTATCAAGGAAATCGTATTCACTTCCTCTACCAACAACAGAGAATAGTTTGATGACCTGTGACATTCTTTCACTAACAGCAAGTGTTGTTGATAGATATGATTCAATATTCTCTGGCCACCTCTCAATTTCACCGAGAAGCTCAATGTGACCTTTGACAATTTGCATATCGTTTCCTAAGTCATGTGTCAGTACGGATGTATAGACCTCAAGCTCCCTTTGACGTTGTTCAAGGAACTGCTTGTGTTCTTCAAGTTCAGAAATATAATAATTCAAAGACCATGTAAATATTAGGATAACCAGATTAATTGCGGCTTGATCTATTATTGGTTCCAGAGCTATAAGTAAATCAATAGCTGGGTAAATGCTAGAGTATAACACTAGCCCGATTGTTTGCCCTGAAATGAAAAGAGCCTCTAGACGAGATGAGAACCACTGCGAACCATACAAAGCTGCGATGACAGGCCAAATAATGAGATTAAGAACTATTCTTGTTTGACTCCGATTGAATGGGGTCAATAGAAACAGATAGGGCATTATCGCTAGCGCCAGAGCCATTAAGACACCTGCAATAACAACGTATTTGGTCCTACTGATTATGTAAATTGCAAAGAAAATAAGAGTTGCTTGTAGGATTGTCGTTGCACTTACGAAGAATATTCCCAGTACTACCTGAATAGAAGGAAGTAGAATTACAATTAAAAACAACGATAATGACAGCAGTCGTGCCTTAACTCTGACAACATCAGAAATAAGTGCATCTGATGGCTCAAATAATATGTAGCGGATTCTCCGAGTGATTGAAACTCTATCTGAATTAGTTGCGTCAGAGGCCATGCAATCAACTTCCGGCAAAATATGATTTTCTTTGTATATCTAAGGAAGAGAACAGACATGTAAGGTTTGAGTGGTTGTGATAAAAATACGCAAATGGAGAGTAATTAAAATTCTGTAAAACGTTTATATCTTCAAGCATCGAACAGGAATTGGTAGTGGTCAAGTGTCAGGGAATATGGATATACAGACCGAAGGTCTCTCAAAGAATTTTGGAAGTGTTCTAGCATTACAGAACTTGAATCTCAATGTCCCAAGAGGTAGCGTCTTTGGGTTTCTTGGGCCAAATGGAGCTGGAAAAACAACTGCAGTACGTATTTTGTCAGGACTGTTAAAACAGACCAGTGGAAATGCTACTGTTTGCGGTTTTGATGTACATACTCAAAGAAAAGAAATTAAATCAGTCACTGGACTCTTACCAGAAACCCCAGGTCTCTATTCCAAACTCTCTGCTGTGGAATTTCTAGAATTCATAGGTGCACTTAATGACATGAGTGGAGAGTTACTCCATCGACGAATTGATAGACTCCTAGATCTAATGGGTTTAGAGGAGCGACAAAATGACCTACTGGAAAGTTATAGCAGTGGTATGAAACAAAAAGTATTGGTAGCATCAACAGTATTGCATGAACCCCGACTAGTCTTCCTTGATGAACCGACTTCGAGACTAGATCCAGCTGCAAGCGCTTTGGTCAAAGAGATTATCATCGCAATGGCAGAAGAGATGGATACCACATTCTTCATCTGTACACACATGACCGATTTTGCGGAAGATGTCTGTGAGGTAATAGGTATCTTGAATGAGGGTTTACTAAATACTCTGGGTTCACCCTCAGATATCATAGATCAAGTTGCAGGAAAGGACCTGGAAGATGCTTACCTGAAAATCGTTGGAGGTCAAGTAGATAGATCAAAACTTCTCAGCTGGAGGGACTGAATCTGACCAGAAAATGGTTAGCCATTGCCAAAACTGAATTCTTTGTACAGACATCTAAATTGCGTAGATACCGTAATCCTGCTAACATCATTCTCTTATGTATTGGGATCATCTGGGCATTATTCATTGTTCCAGGCATAATGCCATCCATCCTCGATTCATTTGGGCCAGGAGTAGAATTATTGCTAATGTACAGCTTTCCAAGTTTAATGCGCTCAGTAATGATGCTTCTCTGGGTTATTTTCCTTATCTATCCAATTTCATACGCCTTACAAGAGATTCGTATCGGCCAATGGGAAATTATGTTGAGTAATAACGTAAGTACATGGGACATGATGTTCGGAATGTTCCTAGGAAAGGTTCCTAGCTATGGACTACTTGTGTTATTTATTGCACCAATAATGCTTACACCATTTGCAATAGTCATGCAGGTTAGCCTACTCGGTCAAATCATCATGTATCTTACTCTGTTCTTCGTTGCTCTCAGTACCTTATTCTTTTCAAATCTCATCACTACGGCTATTCAAGCAAAACTTGGTGAATCATCCCGTGGGAACGATATTGCAAAAGCACTGTCAATGGTTGTTGCTATCGTCGTTCTCATTCCGATGTATGGATTAATCTACTTCTCAAGTGCCATGTCAGCAATCCTTGGCTTAGATGTCTTCATTCTATTTCCCTTTACGTGGGGAGCTGACATCATCTCATGGAGCATTATAATCTTCAATGGTCTAGGTTTGTCAGAGACCTTGTTCGTTGACATTTTGACGCTGACCGTTTTTGGAGATTTCATTATGCTTCTATGCTTCACAACACTAATTGTAGTCCTAGCATACGTATCAGCAGACAGAATCTTCTCTTTTGGATCTGGCCCGCGTACAGAAAAGATTACAACAGTTGGAGAGGAGAATCGGTTCTTAAAAGGGATAAGACGATTATATCCTGGAGCGCCTGGTGTTCTAGTTGTTAATTCAATCAAAGAGTTCACACGTAAAATGCAGAATATGTCACGACTCATTTATGGTGTCATTATCTCTGTCCTATTACCAATCATTCTAAGTTATGCTATGGGTTCAATGCCTGAAGGTGCTCCTGAAGGAGTTCATCAAATAATTTTGATGATTACAATTCTGATGTTAGGAATGATGCTTGCTATGGTTAGTGGAATTACATTTGGAGGAATTGGATTTCTTGAATCAAAGGATCAGCTCTGGATAATCAAGTCCTCTCCAAATGGAGTCTGGAAATTTGCGAAAGCTCGTATCATTGGATTCTTCATTCTGATAATTCCAGTTGCTATAATCCCATCAATTGTAGCTGCTGTTGTCTTTGGATTTAATATCCTCGAATCATTAGCGGTTATTGCGTATGCGTATTGGTCAACGTGTGGAGCAGTCTTATTGTGTATTGGAGTTACAGCAAACAATCCTGCGTATGAAGATCAAAAAAGCAGTGCATTTATGGTGAATACGTTCGTATCCATTTTTGCGGTCATCGGTATTGTCGTAATGGCATTAATGATTGGAATTAGGGTGATGATGGTTGAAAGTAATCTAATTCTTTTCATGTTAACAGTGAGTACTCCTATGATAGTTATCGGAATTATTATTTCTGTAATAGGAATCAAAAGAATGTCAAGGCCAGATACTAAGTAGAAACAAATCTGGGGACAACGTTCCCTTGATGGTTTGTAAATTTTCAGCACGAACTATGTATTACTGATTTTGGTTTTCTTTATGTTTTGGTATCCAAACATCAAACGAGGTGCCTTGACTAGGATTACCTTCAACTCGGTCAGCAACAGAAATGTGTCCATTATATTTTTCAACGATATTTTTGGCTTGATGAATTCCCACGCCACCATATCTTCTTCCAGGATCAAATAGTGACTCTTTTCGCGAGTCAGGAATCCCATTTCCATTGTCTTTAACTGAAATCAAAAAGCCATCCTTCGTCTTTTGAAGAAGAATCCAAACAGATCTTTCTGTGTTAGGATTGTGATAAACCGCATTATCGACCAAATTCCTGCAAAGAACCTTCAGATATTGATCTGCAAGAACAAACTCATTATGAACATTTGATTCAATGTGAAAATCAACATCACTAAAGATTTTTGTAACACTTTCAGTAAACTCGATAAATATCTCGGACAGAGATACTAATTCAAGCGGAGTTGAGAGCAACTCTCTAGTTGCTTGAACCTGGTCAATTAGCTTCTGAGATGATTCTACTGATTCCACAATTAATTCGAATATCGCAACATCTTCAACAGATAGATCTTGATGGCTCATGATATCTGTACCCATCACAATAGCTTGAAGGTGATTTCGAATATCATGGCCCATAATATCAAGGTAAAGCCGTGCTGAATCAGCGGTATTTTTTAGATTATCCTCCGCTTGTTTTCGCTCTGTAATATCGACACCAGATGATACTACTCCGATTATGTTTTCTTCAGAATCATAAATTGCGGAATTTCGCCATTCAATGATATGTTCATACCCACTTTTCGTTAGTATTGGGCCTTCCTTAGACCTAAAAGCACTTTCAACACCTTCTAAGAGTCTGGAGAAATCATCCCTCGCTTTATTCTGGCTCTTTTGAGGAATAAAATTCTGAATCCAGTTTTTGCCTACTACTCTATCAATCGAACATCCGAGTATCTCAGAACCCTTCCGATTAATCAGCTCTACGATTCCATCACGGTCTACTACAACAATTATGGCGCCAGCAATGTCGAGATATCTTTGAGCCTTATCTCTTTCATCAAGAATCGCAATTTCAGCCAACTTTTCTTGTGTTACATCACGAATAACAGATTGATATCCAATCGGTTGCTCATATTCATAGACAATTGAGTTCTGAATGTTAATATAAAATGATGATCCATCCCTTTTCAGTCCGGTAAGTTCGATACCATCAGATGCTGTCTTTGTAGAATCTACACTAGTAATAAATTCAGATAGTGCCTGATCTCTGCATTCTGGATGAAGGAATTCCCTAAAATTCATTCCGATAGCTTCATCTTCGCTATAACCAAAAACCTGCAGGAATATATCATTACATAATTTCAAATTGCCACTAAAGTCTGTAAGTGTCACACCATCTGTTAGATTATCAAAGAGTTTTCGATATTTTTTCTCGCTTTCAACCAATGCAAGTTGTGCATTCTGCTTCTCTATATAATTTCCCAATTTGTCTGCAAGAGCATCAATTAAAATGACTTCTTCCTCTAGGAATGGACCTTTATATTCTGGTGGTTTTTCTTCAGTATAGTAGATAATGATTTCACCAATTATTCGATTAGAAATCTGTATTTCTGAAGAAATACTCCATTCAGTTTCAACAAAATCGGGTGAAGTGTACACAGAATCATGATATTTAATTTGTACAGATGTATTTTCAGGGTACTGAAGCGCTTTCTGAAATACTAGTAGAAGCTCCTCTATCAATGCATCAAGAGGAAGTCCCGACATGAGTAATCTTGCTGTTTCATGTAGGCAGGAAAGTTCCTTTACTCGTTCGTTCAGCTGGTGCGCTTGTTTCGTAAGTTTGTCTTCAGATATCTTATTCTCTGTGATATCTCTAATTTGAGAGAGAAATCCATCATATTTGCCATCGTTATTGATATCAATTGGAGTGTTGATTATATCTAAATAGAGGACGCCAGTTTTGCTTGAAGGATAAACATTGAAGGATTTTGTTTTATTGAAATCAAATTTTTGTTCGATCCGTGTTGCGTTTCCCAATTTTAATTCATCTTGAACCCATGGAAGAGCGTTAGGATCAGAAAAAAGATTGAGCCCCTTAAAATCATCAACCGAAGTAACACCAAAGAGATTTAGAGCTGCTTGATTGGCTCGTAATAAATTTCCATCTTTATCAAAAAGTTCGATTGCAATAGGAGATTGTTCGAAAATTCCACGAAAGAGAGCTTCACTCTCATGGAGCAATTGTTTCGTTTTAACTTTGGCAGTTTCATCAACAATCTGAACAATGTATCCATGTATTTCATCAGAATTTCCATATCTTAGAGGTGTAATGCCCGAATGAATATACACAATTCCAGACTTCGTGGTAGGATAAATTCCAAACTGACGAACTAAATCAAAATTGAATTCTTTTTCCGTATATACCTTCTCACCAGACCTAATTCTTGCGTTCTCTTCTTCAGGTGTGTTAGGGTCATCGAATAGATTTAGTGTAGAGATTTCACTGAAACCTGAAACGCCAGAGAATTGTAACATCGCTTCATTCGCAGCTAGAATTTGTCCATCTGCGTCGAATACATTGATAGCAATTGGAGAGTCATTAAAGATTGAACGAAACCACTGTTCACTCTCTGCCAGTGATTGTTCTGCTCTCCTCTTTTGAGAGATTAGTTTTCGCTTATCCATCAGCCGAGCAATTGTATCCATAGTTCGTTCCATATCGAGAGGTTTAGTAAGGTACGCTGAAGATTTTTTCTCCATCGCGCGTATCGCTGTTTCAACAGATGCGTGACCGGTTATGATGATATTCTCCATCTCTGAATCAATCGCATTTAACTTAGAAAGAAGTTCGGTACCATCCATATCAGGAAGACGCATGTCTACGATTGCGATGTCAAAATGGTTCAATTCTAACGCTGAGAGAGCTGCTGCTCCGGTTTCAACTCCAATTGAGGAATAACCTGCTTTATTAAGAATAAGAGTTAGACTTCTACATAGAGAAACGTTATCGTCGACGACAAGGATACTGCCTTTAGATTCATCCACATCGCTTTGGTCGTCGACTCCAATTTCATTCGTAAGGATGCCCATTAGGACCCCTCCTTGTTAATGGTTAATATATCATCAATTACCATGAATACCTGAACCATATCAAATGGTTTGTGAAGATACGAATAATCATAACTCTCCATTATTCCATTCACTAGGCTATTGATATCAAGTAAATCTCCACAAATGAGAATGCATACAGCTTCTTTCTGGATCTTTTTTATTGCTGAATAAGTTTGAAGCACGTTGATTGACGGAAGTTTGACATCAATTAAGAGAATATCAAATGGTTGATTTATTGCAGCTTCAATTGCATCCTCACCATTTTCAGCTATTACGACGGAATGCCCTTTTTCCTCAAGAATCATCTTGAATTTGGTCTGCAGTTCTTCGTTATCTTCAACAACTAAAACGCGAGATTGTGTGCTTGCATTTTTAGTGGCTACAATTAGGTTTGCAATATAATCTAGTTCCAGAGGTTTGTACACAAAACTATGAACCTCTTCATCTAGGGCTTGTTTAATTAAATCCTCAGCTGCATAATCAGTTATCAATATCACAACTACACCAGGAATAATTATCTTCAGCTGTTTGTGAACTTCTACACTATCCATAACCGATATCTCGATAGCCCAAAATATAATATTCAAATCTTGATTGAGTCTTGCTTTCTCCAAAGCTTCAGAACCAATGGATGCCGTAACAACTTCATACCCTTTCAAATTGAGTACTCGTTCCATTGTCTTCCTAAGATGTTCATTATCATCAACAACCATTATCTTTGCCTTGTTCAACATTTGATACACACCTCCGAGGTTTTACTTTTCATACTGAATATAATTCATAGATCAGAATCAGCTAGCTCGGAAGGTTTCGAGAGGCAAGAAAATGCAGAACTTAGCAAGAATTGGTGTATGCGAATTATTTCGCCTCATTTTCCGATGCCATATTATTATTCAACACAAGTTAAAATACCATCGTTGTTATTCAACATAATTTGAATATATGTATTACAGTAATACAAAACATATAAATATATTGGTTTTGATTGTAAATTCGAATTGAACAATAAATCAATGTAGATGGTTTAGAAGTGGAGACCGATAGTTGTGACAGATGGACATATCAATAACTCATTCCCCAATCATGATCGACTCGCGTTCAAAGTGATAGAAACAGATGAACAGCGAGCGAGTCTATATAATCATGTTAGACAGGAAATAATCAGAATACTAATGGAAGGATATGAGGATTACACTTCAGAAATCAAGAGAGAACAAAGAGTACTCGATGATGGTACAAGAATTACTGAAGAAATTACAGTTGAAACACCAACACGCAGATATTGGATGACAGTTCCAGAAATTCTTAAAATTTTGAGAGAGAAAAATCCTAAAACAAATCTAGCAACAACGAAAGCATATTATCACCTCGGAAAACTCCACGAACAAGAAATACTTGAGCAATACCCAGAAGATTCGCCTACAAAGAAAAAACGGGTTCGGGGTCGATATTTCCGTATATCTGCAAAATTCTTTGTTGATGTCACTGTTGAGGCGTCTGTAGGGTACTCTGGACCAGCGGTTATGCCTGAAGAAATTGGACCTCGCTTTTTGAAGTTTGCAGAAAATGTAAGAGAAACAGGAGCTGCAGCATCTTTTGATTACCAGGTCAATCTTGATGGAGTTCTACTGTGGTTGTCAATGACTATGAGTTTGCACCGAGACAAAATGAATCTTGTTGCAGTTGTACGAGATATAACAACCCATCGGAGTCTTGAACAACAATTAGCAAGGACAGAAAGTGATTTGGGTAGACTAATTGGAGAATCATTTCAAGGATACGCAGTGATTCAAAATGGTCGCCTCGTTTTATTCAATCCGGCATATTCCAAAACAGTAGGTAGGAGTAAACGAGAGCTAGAGCAAATGTCAACTGAGGAGGTATGGTCACTCATTCATCCGGATGATCGCGAGAATCTTCAACAACGCAATAACCAGATGAGCCAGGGAATTAAGGAACTACCCAGAATTCGGTTTCGATACATAAGACCAGATGGTACAATTAGATGGGTTGAGGCATTTGGAAGATTAACAGAACATCTGGGAAAACCAGCATTACTCACACTAGAGATTGATATCACAGACAGGTTGGAAGCAGAACTCGAACTTCAGAAGAATGAACAACGAAACAGGATGATTGCTAGTGCAATGAGTGACCTCGTGTTGACCTTTGATGCAAAAGATAGATATAATGAATATTTTGGAGATAGTTCCTTGCTTCTCTGCCCATGGGATGAAATGAAGGGGAAGAAGCAGAAGGATTTCCTCCCGAAAGATATCACTGATAAATATAATAAAATAATAACAGAAGTTAGGGAAAATGGTGAAAGTGTCGTTTACGAATTCGAGTTGGAATTACACGGTACCAAGAGATGGTTGCAAAGTACGGTGATACTTCACGAGGACAAAGAGAAAATTGTTATTGCGTTGAAGGATGTTTCTGAAAGGAAATCTGTAGAGGTATCTCTAAGGAGAAGTGAGAAACGCTTTAGAAATCTCTTTGAGAACGCACAAGTTGGCATTTTTCACGCATCAATAGATAACGGAAAAATTCTGAGAATCAATGAAACCGGTGCTAAAATGTTTGGATACGACTCTATTGATGACGCACTTGCTAATTTTATTACATCATATCATTACGTCAATCCAGATACTCGTGCATCTTTGCTCAAAGAGATGAAAGAGAAAGGGGTAAGTTCTTCTGGTCCTACTCTCATGACGAAAAAGGATGGATCTCAAATAGTGGTTGAGTTTTATTCACGTATTTATCCAGATGAGGGATACAATGAAGCTGTAGCTATTGATATCACTGAAAAGTATCAGACGGAACAAAACCTGCGGGAGAGTGAACAGAGGTATCGGAAACTCGTGGAGCATATCCCTGAGATGGAAAAGACAGGTGTCGCTCTTGAAATAAGTAAGGAAAATTACTCAATACTCTTCAATTCAATTTCGGATTCAATCATACTTCTCGAGAATAACAAAATTGTCAAAGCAAATTCTCCCACCACAGAACTCATCGGTTATGAGAGAAGGGATATTCTAGGCAAAACGATTTGGGGATTATCTCCTCGTCGACAACCAAACAAGCAGCTTTCAAAGGGACTATTCTTAGAAAAAATAAAACAATCTTTGGAAGGAAATCCTCAATCTTTCCTATGGATGTACCGCAATGCCGATGGTGAAAATATTGATGCGGACGTCACTATTACTAGTCTGAAAAATGAGGGGACCGAATTGATACAAGTCCTAAGTCATCCCAGAAATATTAAATGAACTGATGAATACATGAAAATCATCGATTACTGAATTCGAGCGGCAATTGAGTTTGATAGAAATAAGTATCAATTCTTGACTGTACATTGCTAAGCTAATTCTTTGGATCCAGTCGTACTACTATCAATGATTGTAAGAGATAGATTATTAGAGATGGAAATTTGAATACTTCATTCAAGAGTAGCAAATATTCATTTCATCTAATGCATTCTAGTGTACTAAAAATAATACCCCAACTGTTTCCTTATAACAATCCGAGTGCATAATTACTATGGGTAATAAGATAATATTGGACGCCATGCTATGATATGTTAGATTTGTTATTGAATCTTCATTACAAAGACGGCTAGCACTTATTTTCCGAAACTATCTTATTCGTGTTTAAGGATGCTTCAGGAGTTATGTACTTTGGTAGATGATTTATCGGTAATTTCGCGGTCTGCATTTGATAGGCTAGAATCTATCTCATCAATTTCATTTTTCGAATCGTTAAATGATCCTGTTATCGTGTTCGGGACCGAAGGCATAATCATCTATGCCAACAAATCCCTAGAAACGAAATTAGGTATTTCTAATGCCAGTGTCATAGGCAGTCATTTTCTTGATATTCCTCTTCACTCTTACGAGAGCTCTGCGGATAGTGAGATAGCTAAGAAAAGACTGGAAGAAGTGTTGTTATCCGAATCTCCTGTTTCCTATGACTATAATATTCTAACTAAACAGGGAAAAGAGTTCTCATTTCGTTCAAACCTCATAAAGATTTCAGATGTTAAAGATGACACAGAATACATAGTGGCATTAATGGAAGATATCACAAAACGCCAAGAAACGGAAGCGAAACTCCAAGATATTACGAAGAGTCAAGACCTATCGTATGAAAAAGCAGCAATTGGAATGGTTTGGTCAGAAACCAATGGAAATTTCATTAGAGTAAACAAAGCATTCTGCGAGCTGACAGGGTACACAGAAGATGAATTGTTGGATTATACTTTCCATGACATTACATATCCTGGAGACTACAATATCAGTGCAGATGCCATTCTTAAATTGATAAATGGTGAAACATCGTCAGAAGTTTTTGAGAAAAGATATGTTCACAAGAGCGGGAGAATAATCGACGTAAAAGTGAGTACAGCCTTTATTCCGAACGAGCTTTCTGGAAAAGGTTACTTGTTTGAACAGGTAGAAGATATTACTGTAAGGAAACAAATGATGGATGCGCTTAGAGCATCAGAAGGTTCATTGTTTCGAAAAGGTCGTATCTCTAAAATCTTTCTGACTGTTCCGGATGATGAAATGTACAATGAGATTCTAGGAATAATACTTGAAGAAACGAAGAGTGAGTACGGAGTGTTTGGCTACCTTGATGAAGATGGGTCGTTGGTTGTCCCATCAATGAGCGAAGCCATCTGGGAAGCCGCCAATTTCACTGGCAAACGTGTCGTATTCAAGAGAGACTCATGGGGCACCAGTAGCTGGACTCGGGCAATACTTGAGAAGAAGACAATTGTGTTGAATGAACCCACAGAATTGACCCCAATGGGTGGTGTTCCAATTGAAAGGCATATTTCAGTGCCACTCATTCATCAAGGCAAAGTAATTGGTCTTTTCCAAATCGCCAATGGTGCTTACGACTACAACGACAGAGATGTTGCTGTCCTTAAAGACATTGCAGATACAGTCACACCGATCTTAGCTGCACGTCTCCAACGTGATAGAAACGAAGCAGCCCTTCAACAATTGAATGATGAACTGGAGATTAAGACGCGAGATCTTCGTGAGAGCGAAAAACTCTCTGAGATCTTCTTGACTGTTCCGGATGATGAAATGTACAATGAGATTCTAGGGATAATACTTGAAGAAACGAAGAGTGAGTACGGAGTGTTTGGCTACCTTGATGAAGATGGGTCGTTGGTTGTCCCATCAATGAGCGAAGCCATCTGGGAAGCCGCCAATTTCACTGGCAAACGTGTCGTATTCAAGAGAGACTCATGGGGCACCAGTAGCTGGACTCGGGCAATACTTGAGAAGAAGACAATTGTGTTGAATGAACCCACAGAATTGACCCCAATGGGTGGTGTTCCAATTGAAAGGCATATTTCAGTGCCACTCATTCATCAAGGCAAAGTAATTGGTCTTTTCCAAATCGCCAATGGTGCTTACGACTACAACGACAGAGATGTTGCTGTCCTTAAAGACATTGCAGATACAGTCACACCGATCTTAGCTGCACGTCTCCAACGTGATAGAAACGAAGCAGCCCTTCAACAATTGAATGATGAACTGGAGGATAGAGTCGAAGAGAGAACACTAAACCTTCATGAAGCTCAAGAACAATTAATACGTAATGAACGTCTTGCTACACTCGGAAAAATATCGGGCAGTGTGGGACATGAACTCAGAAACCCACTCGCATCGATTAAGAATGCATCATATTTCCTGAATCTGGTATTGGAATCGCCAAGTCCTGATGTTAAGGACACTCTTGACATTCTATCCAAAGAGATAACAAACTGCGAGGAAATCATTACCAGTCTTCTTGATTATGCACGGCCAAACACTCCGACATTCCAGAAGGTTACAATACCAGACATTATAGAAAGCGCAGTATCAAGTCTCGAAATCCCTACCTCCATCAAAATAGACCTTAGATTGGATGATAATCTTAAGTTCTTCATAGGTGATAAAAATCAACTTAAACGCGTTTTTATTAATCTGATATCAAATGCAATTCAAGCGATGCCTAAAGGTGGCCTACTAACGATTTCTACTCTAACAACTGAAGATGCCACAATACGAATCACAGTTGCAGACACTGGAGTTGGGATTCCAGAAGATAAAATGATACATCTCTTCGAACCGCTTTACACAACAAAAGTAACGGGAATTGGTCTTGGGCTTGTTGTTGTCAAATCACTTATTGAAGGCCACGAAGGGACCATTGAAGTGAAAAGCAAAGAGCAGGAAGGCACCCAATTCATTATGACATTGCCTATACGAACTGGAGAGGTTTAGGCTGCATGAAAAAGAAAAACTCAACAGTTGCTTCCTTCGCGAAACACTCGCAAGCCATAGTCCTAAGTATGAATTCAAAGATACACTTTGCACCACAAAATGGAGAGGGGGGATGAATGGTGCATGACAGAAATTGCTGACAAAGAGAATATCCTTGTGATTGACGATGATGAGAGTATTTGTCGTACACTTCAGATGATACTCAAAGCGTCTGGATACTACACGGAATATGTGCATACAGGAGAAAAAGCAGTAGAATCTTTAATGAGCAAATCATTCACTGTAGCTCTCCTTGATATCCGTCTTCCAGATGTTATTGGAACTAACTTAATTAGCAAGCTACTTGAAATATCGCCAAACACTACATTGATTATGATTACGGGTCATGCATCTGTCAAGAGTGCAGTTGATGCCCTAAAATTAGGTGCAAGTGCGTATATTACTAAACCACTAGATATGGATGAAGTCCTTAAAACTATATCCAATGAAATTGAAAGACAAAAGCTAATTGTTGAACGGAAAAGTGCTCTGGAATCTCTTCGTAAGAATGAAATGTGGTTCCGAAATATATTCAATGATTCACCAATTGCTATTAATGTATTTGATAGAGAGGGGAATTTCATCAATGCAAACCAAGCGTGTCTGGATTTTGCAGGTGTAGCAGAAGTGAGAGATCTTGAAGGATTCAACATATTCGACGATCCGAATCTCTCGGAAGAAATGAAGTGCAAATTAAAACATGGAGAAGTATTGATTTTTGAATCAAGTATCGATTTCAAAATAATTAGAGAGCTTAACCTGTACAAGAGTAAAAGATTGGATATAGCATACGTAGAATCTGCGATTTCACCTCTAGTTTTCGATGATACCTCAGAAATTCATGGGTATATGGTGCAAATCATAGATGTCACAAAGAAGAAGCTTGCGGAACAAGACATGATGGAAGAACGTGACAAGGCAAAGCTCTACCTTGACACAGCTGGAGTAATGTTCGTTGCTCTTGATGAGAATGCGAATATTACGCTTATCAACAGACGAGGTTGCGAAATTCTTCAAACTACCAGTGCAGAAACGCTTGGAAAGAACTGGATTTCGAACTTTATTCCAAAAAGATTTCGAGAAGAAATCTATGACATTTTTAATAGTAACATTGCCAGTAATGATGCATCTGTCACAGAATTTGAAAATCCAATCCTTACATCGACTGGCGAAGAAAGAATAATTCACTGGAGTAATACTCCCCTGATAAATACCGAGAGCAATCAATCACACGGTATATTTAGCTCTGGAATAGATGTGACTGAGCGAAGACAAGCAGAAGCTGCTTTACGCAGAAGTGAGGAAAGATTCAAGCGTGTATTTGAGCAATCCCCAATTGGAATCGAGATATTGGATGAGAATGGTCGTGTTGTTGGTGTAAATCCAGCAGCTTTAGTGATTTTCGGCGCATCTGAAGTTGAGCAGCTTATTGGTTTTGAAGTATTCACTGATCCAAACACACCAGCGGTTGTTAAAGAGTGTATTCGGAAGAGGCAACCTTATAGATTTGAATCTACATTTTCATTTAATCATGTGATAGAAAACAGACTATATGAAACAGCGAAATCGGGCATAATATACCTTGACACTGTAGTAACGCCTCTTGCTCAAATCGATGATGAGCAAATTACTGGGACAATGATCCAATTTCAGGATGTAACAGAGCAGAAATTAGCAGATGTTGCATTGAGAGAGAGTGAAGAACAGTGGCGTTCGTACACAGAAGAATCTCCCGATCATATCACAATACTGGATTGTGATTTCAATATTCTATTTGTAAATAGACCATCAGAAGGGTTGTTAATAGATGACCTAATTGGAAAGTGTATACTCGATTTCTTGCCTGACGAACAAGTAGAATACGTTAGAGATATACTTCTCAAAATATTAGAAACTAGAAATTCAGCATCGTATGAAACATCATACGACACTCCTAGTAGCTCACGCATCTTCTATGAAACAAAAGCAATACCCAGAATCAGTGATAATGAGATTGTAGGAATCATGCTGTCCTCACGTGATATCACTGATAGGAAATTAAAAGAAGAGAAAATCCGATATCAAGCTAATCTTTTACAAAATATTTCTGACGCGGTAATATCTACAGATATGAAATTCAAGATAATAAGTTGGAACAGCGCTGCTGAAAAAATGTATGGATGGAAAGCAGAAGAAGCCATTGGTCAAAATATTACGCAAATACTTCCAAATGAGTACTCAGAGATTTCGCTCATTGAAGTCGTTGAGGAACTAAAAGAAAAAGGAGCATGGAATGGGCAGATAATTCAAACGAGAATCAATGGCTTAAAATTAAATGTTCTTTCAGCAATGTCTTACATACTTGATGCCAGTGGAAACCGTATAGGTATAGTTCATGTTAATCGAGATATTACTGATCGCATTGATAGTCTGCGGAACCTGCAATCAGAAAGAGATACATCAATGCTCTATCTTGATATTATGAGCCACGATATTCGTAATAAATTGCAGGCAATTATAATGGGGCTTGAAATCATTGAAACAGAACTAAATAGGTCAGAAAGGGGAGATCTGTTCACAGATGTGCAGAATGCTGCTGACCAATGCAGTCGCATCATATATTCGATAAAGAGGACCGAAAAACTTTCCGAAGTAGAACTAGCACCAATAAACGTAAGCCAAGTAGTACTGGAAACTATTGAAAACCTCTTTGGGGAGAGGGAAGATATTACAATTGAAATTACGAATTCTTCAAATGGTGCAGAAATACTTGGTGACCATTTTCTTAAAGAACTGACTACATCATTGCTTGAAAATGCTATTGGCTACAACAACCAAGCAAATAAGATAGTGTGGGTGAATATTGAAAATAAAAATGGCTCTGTTCTATTGTCTGTGTCGGATAATGGGCCCGGGATTCCAGATGACAGAAAGAAATTCTTGTTTGATAAAACTCGGAGATATGGCGGTGTAGGCCTTCATCAAGTAAAGCACATTGTTGACAAATACTCTGGTAACATTACTATACGTGATAGAGTTGCTGGTGTACAGAGTGCTGGTGTAACGTTTGAGCTCTCTTTTCCTCTATTTCAGCAAACCAATCGATAAATGTGATGGAGACTGATAAGATTGGCAATTAAAAAATTCGGAAGGGATTGGAGACCTAGAATCTTCATGCGTTATTCACTTATATTGATTGAAAATCTATTCGTTCAGGTAGGTTATACAATTCCATATTTTAAGAATCAACAGCTGGAGAGGAGATTAAGAGATATTGAATACACTGCGATTTCTACAGATGAATTAGCAGATTATGAACACATACAAAATTTTCGGGGAAAGATCTAGATGACAAAAAAAGGTCGAATAATGATTGTTGATGACAATGAGAACCTTAGAATAACAATGACAAAAATTTTGAAAACCAAAGGTCATGAAGTAATTTCAGCTGCAGATGGAGAAGAGGCTCTACTTTTAGCGGAAGAGAACAAAGACATTGACCTAGTTTTCATGGATATCAAGATGCCAATAATGAATGGAGTAGAAACGCATAAGAAACTCAAAGTAATTATCCCAGGAGCTGTTATCATTATGATGACTGCGTATGCTGTTGATGACCTAATCCAAGATGCTCTCAGTGATGGAGCGTATGGTGTCCTCTACAAGCCTCTTGATCTTTCTAGTTTTGACAGTCTGATTGGAATCATTGAAGATGCGAGAAAAAATGCGAAAGGAGCAATGGTACTAATTGTAGACGATGATACAAATTTGAGCGACTCATTCAAACGTATCCTTGAAACACGTGGTTTGACAGTTATGACAGCTGAAAATGGTGAGAAGGCAATCGAACTAGCTAAAACTCATTTTTTTGACATTCTATTTATTGACATGAAATTACCCACGATTAATGGTCTTGAAACCTATTTGACAATTAAAACTGCTCAACCCAAAACAATAGCAGTCATGATTACTGGTTACCCAAAGGATATGAGAGGACTCGTAGATGAAGCAATATCAAGTTCTGCATATTCCTTTCTAGCCAAACCTCTAGACATGGTTAAGTTATTCGCAGTTGTTGATGAGATACTTTCTAGTAAAATGAAGAAATCAAAATGAAAATCATTACCCTGACGGAGCAGAAATCTATTGAAAGCATTATCTGAAGACGTAGCATCAGGTATTAATCCGCAAACCAATATTCTTGTTGTAGATGATAATCCTAACTTTTGTAGCACCCTTAAGAAGATATTTCACAAGAAAGGGCTTTATGTAGAAATAGTTAATTCTGGGAAAGAAGCGATTAATCTCTTGGAGAGCACTCAATTTGATTTGGTTATACTTGATCTTCAGTTACCTGACATGAGCGGCTCTGAGGTTGTCGATCATATAGTAACAATTCGACCAGAACTCATGGTCATTATGGTAACCGGTCATGCAAGTGTAGAATCTGCAATAAAGGCAATTAACAAAAATGTTGTAGCTTATATCACCAAACCTCTTGATATAGATAAACTATTGATAACCGTGTCAAATACCCTTGAAAGGCAAGCTTTACTCAGACAAAAGAATGAAGCTGAGCGTGCTTTGCAAGAGAGTGAAATTAGATTTCGAGTATTAGCCGAGGAATCGCCCCAGGGCATTATCATTATGATGGAAGATGGAATCAAATATGCAAATAAATCAACTTCGGACATTTTTGGTTATCTAATTGACCAGATTCTGAAATTCTCTCAGGAAAAGATTTGGAATTGCATCCATCCAATGGATCGTGACCGACTATTTCAACTATATTCAGACTATGAATCTAACATACCTATGAATCCTCGTGCGCAATTCCGTATT
This sequence comes from uncultured archaeon, assembly GCA_964564335.1. Classification (GTDB taxonomy): domain Archaea; phylum Asgardarchaeota; class Thorarchaeia; order Thorarchaeales; family Thorarchaeaceae; genus SMTZ1-45. The sequence goes on along the minus strand of CAZMBV010000001.1, from coordinate 6,237 downwards.
ATTCGACCTAATGGAACATTACGCTCCGTTGAAGCATCTTCTGCAATCGTGAAATGGGAAGGAGAGGATGCCATCGAAGTAATAATAATTGATAGAACTAGTGAAGAGAAAGCACAAGAAATCAGAAACCAATATCAGAAAGAAATCGAAATCTACAATTCTCTACTGCGACACGACCTGGCAAATGACCTTCAATTGATTCTTAGCGAACTAGAGTTAATTCAGCTCTGTACCAGTGACCTTCCGGAAAATGCGTCTTTATCATTGCGCTCAGCAATTTCCAGCGCTGAGAGAATGAATGAACTAATCAAGTCATTGCAGAAACCTGAAGATGACATTGAACAACGCATTGTATTTCTTCTTCAATACTATGCAGGTCAATTTTCAAAAACCGAACCGGCGTTAACAATAACGATTATTCCTAAGAATGAAGCAGAATCACTCATAATACGAGGTAGTCGCTTATTGCCAATGGTCTTTACTAATCTCATTACGAATACAATTAAACATGTAGGAAAAGAGGGGAAGATTGAGTTAATAATACACAAAGATGATGACAAAGCAATTGTTGACTTTATAGATGATGGACCTGGAGTAAGTCCGATTGTTTTAGGTAAATTATTTGAACGAGGTGCATCAACAACTGGAGGGGGTTTGGGTCTTTATCTCTCAAAACTTATTCTTGAAGCGATTGGTGGTTCAATAGAATACATACCTGAGAAAAATCTGGGAGCGCATTTCCGGGTCATTCTACCATTAGAATCCGAGTTGGACACCTAGTACGATGGCTTTTGAACATCCTCAGAATCGGATTTAGAATGGAATATTTTTCTTTGAATTCACAAACCTCATGAGGAGGATTGCATTCTATTATATCTATGCAAAGTGAAAAGACAGGTATGCAATTCCTCGATGTAATCAAGAATAGAAGATCAATTCGCGAGTTTTTAGATAAACCTGTAACTGATGAGGTACTCACTCAGATTCTTGAAACTGGATTCAGTGCTCCATTTGCAGCACAACTCTGTTCGGTCATCTATACACGAAATCGAGACAAAATGCTGGAAGCTGGTCTATGGACATATCCTACAGCTCAAGTTCATCTCATCTACTTTATCGATCTTGTACGACTTGAGAAGATTATGACCAAGAGAGGACATCTCTATGGTTATGATGATATGATGGCAATCTGGTTAGGTGTGCAAGATGTTTCTCTCATGGTAGAGAATCTAACAATCGCTGCTGAAGCACTAGGTCTCGGTTCTGTTCTTTACGGACTTGCCCCTCTCAAAGCAGATGAGATTGCCAAAACCTTCAATGTCCCAAAACGTGTATTCCCAGTAGTTGGAATGAGCATTGGATATCCAGACCCTGAGGAGAATACCGAAATACGTCCCAGATTCCCACTCGAGATGGCTGCATTCGAAAATGAGTATCGGCACCATTCTGATGATGATATTGATCTTTGTATGAAGAAGATGGATGAGGGTTATATTTCTCAGGGATACTATATCAAATCAAAGACCAAGGTACCATTAGAAGATAAAGAGGATACGATAGGCTTTGATAAGTATTCATGGTCCGAGCATATCTCACGAAAATTCAGAAGTGCCTTCAGGATAGGAAACCCACTTATCGAGATTCTACGCAGACATGGTTTCGATTTAGACTGATGAAACAGGAGTTTTGAAAATGAGTTGTAATAACAGAGTAGCTGTGGTGACCGGAGCAGCAGGTCACGGCATGGGTAGAAGCATTGCACTTACTCTTGCTCGTGAAGGTGCAAGTATTGTCGTTAATTATCTGAATAGCAGAGACAGAGCAAATGAAGTTGTACAGCATATCGAAGAGAATGGCGGGAGTGCAATATCAGTCCAAGCAAATGTCTTTGTTAAAGATGGATGTGAGAAGCTTATTGATGCAGCGTTCAAGAAATTTGAGAAAGTTGATATTTGCATCATCAATCCAGGCGCAGGATGGCATCCTGAACCATTAGATGTATTTGATCCAGTCCTAGCATTGGAAGACCTTATTCAGGAAATCGCCCCGTTTTTCCATCTTATGCGACTATTACTTCCGGGGATGTATGAGAGAAAGTGGGGGCGTCTTGTTGGCATAACATTGCACCCGGTCCAGAGCTCCCCCGCATACTCGTACAATGTCGGAAAAGCAGCAAGATTGCAAGCAATGCATCTTGCCTATGAAGAAGCTTGGCAACAAGGTGTTACCATAAATGCAATAGCACCAGGTCCCGTTTCACATTTTGAGAGCTTTTCACAAGCTACAGCGTTTTGTAACCACAAAGAGGAATGGTTTGATAGGAAAGATGTAAGCCCACAAGACATCGCTGAGTGTATTGCTTTCCTCTGTTCAGAGGCGGGTAGTTATATTTCTGGCAGCATCATCCCATTCATGTTTCATAAGAAAAAGTAAATTCGGTAACCTCATCAAGAATTGCGCATAATCAAAATTAATTGTAATTCGATACAATCCATGAGGAGTGGAATGGAATGAGTGTAGAGCTACCAGAGGCACTAGTTCTCGCTGAACAATTGACCATATCAATCCTGGAGAAGAACATCAAGCAGTATGATATTCAGGACTCACAGAGACTTCAGAAAATTGGTTTCATGAATAAAGATCTCAAAGATTATGATCGATTATTAGGATGCAAAGTGAAATCAATTTCCCAAAGAGGCAATACAATTCGCATTCAGATGAGTAAGAAAATGAATATTGTGATGTGTCCAGATTATGGAGCAAGCATATTGTATCATGAAAGTGACGAATCACTTCCGAAAAAGTATCATTTCAAAGTAGAATTCTCAGATGGAACCTATCTAACAGTAAGACAGACAGGTATGGGTCTTATTTACTCAGCGACTGATACGGAATTTGCAGACCTTTATGTTGTCAAACGGGATTTCTCAGAGACCCCCTCACCAGTAGGAGAACAGGAATTCACTTTTGACCATTTCTCAGAGTTGCTTGATGCAAAGGGGCAAAATGTGAAAGCAGCTATCGTGGGGAAAACTGCAATTGTCGTAGGATTGAGTAATGCTGCATTTCAGGAGATCATTTACAAAGCAGGAATCCATCCAAAAAGGAATACTTCATCTTTCACTTCCGATGAAAAACGGAATGTCTATGATGCCATGAAAGAGATACTGAATGCTCGGATTTGTTCTGGTGGGAAAGATAACTGGTTAAATCTGTACGGTGAACCAGGCAGACATACTCCAGTTATGGGTCCGAATATGAAAGACAAAGATTGCCCTGCATGTGGATCTTTGATAGAAAAGATTGCACACGGTGGTGGGCATGTCTACTTTTGTCCACGATGCCAAAAATAATCTCATTTTTGAACTATCATAATGCAGGTCTTAAATACAGGACGTACAAATCAAGAATCTGAGGAAGTTCCAGTGTTCGATTATATTGCCACACAAAAAACATACGAGATTGGTGGTGTTAAAATAGGTGGATTACCTGGTCTGAATCCTACAGTTCTCATCAATTCCATTTTTCACTTAAAGGATAAACTGGTTTTAGATGCGAAAAAAGGAGAGTTTGACAAGGCAGCAACAGAGGGTATACTAACAATGCTTGCTGAATTGTCTGAGAAAACAGGGAATCCAACAATGTTGGATGTTGTCGCATCAGCTCCTGATGCAATGATCAGGTATCTTGAATTTCTTGTTGATGCTACTAAATTTCCACTCGTTATCGATGGTTCAGATTCACCTGAAGTAAATTCTGCAGGATTAAAATATGCAAAAGATGCAGGATTTATGGATAGAGTAATTCTAAACTCATTGACTCCAGACACCAAGGACGATTTCTATGAAATAATTCAGGAATCAACCCTCAACAATGTCATACTTCTTACATTCAATGCAGCATCAATGGTGTCTGCAATAAAACGTGCTAAAGCCGCAGGCGAATTGATCAAGAAAGCAACGAAGATTGGAATTAAACAGATAATGATTGATACTGGTGTCTTGGACATACCCTCGCTTGGTATTGCATGTAAGACTCAGGACATTCTCAAGAGCAAGTATGGATATCCTGTAGGCAATGGAGCGCACAATGCATATAGTACATGGAAAGGACTTGAAGCAAAGTTTGGGAAACAAGCAAAGCGACCAGCACTAGTTGGAACAAATCTGATGTCAGTATCTCTCGGTGCGGATTTTATACTAACTGGTCCTGCAAGACACGCACCAATAATTTATCCTTCAGTTGCAATGATAGATGTTGCGTTGTCAGGAATGTACATTGAAGAAAGAAAACGTCCAGAGAAACCCCACCCAAGATACCTTATAGGATAGTAATGTGGTACAATCAGGATAGTACAGTAATAATGAAATAGCTAAAGTTCCCCATCTAGAGTTGTCAAAGATGGTAGATCTAGTATTTGGGGACCTAGCTCCTACTGATGTTATTATGGCAATAACAACAGGTTTCATCGTATCAGTGGTTCTAACAGCTGCATACTATCTGTCAGTGTCAGGTATGCCAAAATGGAAACCTAGAAAGCTTGTCCACATTTCAATGGGAACTGTCGTTGGTCTGACCTTAGTTGCATATACTAATCTAAGTGGTCCTGCATTTGCTGCGGGTATTTTCTTCTTCATTCTTATTTATTCATGGGCACATAAGAGTGAGCTAATCGGAGAATTGCTAGTTGCAGGTAGTCGTGATGGTGAATCAAGTCAGAATACATTCATGGCTGGTTTTATGGCAATGCTATCATTCGGATTTGTATTCCTTGTTTTCTTTTCTAGACCTGAAATCTTTGTGGCGGCAATACTTGCAGTTGCATGGGGAGATGCCGCAGGTGAAGTTTTTGGTCGTCCTTATGGAGGAAAGTTAATCAATAAATGGTATAGAGACAAATCAATCGAGGGAAGTATTGGTGTGTTCGTATTCACAACTCTAGCAGTCATAACATCGTTGATAATCTATTCACCTGACACCTGTAGGTTATGCTTCCTACCACAAATATTGATTGTAGCATTATGTGCAACCATTGCCGAATTCTTGAGTGTAAGGTGGACTGATAATTTCTTCATTCCAATGGTTACTGCATTAGCTATGTGGCTCTTAATATTTCCGGGAATTCCATTATTCGTATTTTGAGTGAGTTTAACCCCAATCACTGATGCGCTCGATTCCTGATTCACCTAACTCACAGACCAATTTTAGTTCTGCAAGCATACCAGACCACCCTATATCATACCCAACTGCGGCTTCAGGATTTGCAAATCCGCTATGGTGTAAGGTGACCAAGGTGTGTTCATTCACTTCTTCAAATCTAACATCGACTAAGGTCTCGGGTTCATCACCATGGACCCAAGAGAATTCTAGTTCTTTATCCTGAATCATTTTCTTGAAGACAACAGGTCCTTTCCCTTCAGCCCACCAGGTGTAGATACCGGCATACTGTCTGTCAACAACAGGATCATCTGCTCGAATGAAGTGCTTAAGCTTTTCAGGATTTGTCCAAACATCAAAAGGTAGCTGAGGTGGAGTTTTACAAACTACACTTAAACGGACATCTTTCGGATCATAGCGAGTGACACGAAGTGGATGATATTCAGAGTAATCAAAACGTAAAGCAGGACCTCCTAATTCCACAGCAGATTTGAAGTTAGCAAGCAATAGATTCCAATGTTCTGGAAGATGATATTTTCTGGCTGATACGGGTACGGCTCCATGATTGACCTGAATCATTGTACCAGGTCCAATAGGATTGAAACGAATAACAAGAAGTGTATCAACGCCCATAATACGCCAGCTGAGGAGAAGCACTTTCTTATCCTTGACTTCTTTAATCTCCCAGTAATTAGCTATCTCAGGAGTTGTAGGCGCATTAGGTCCAAGGAATCTGATTGACCCACCTACACGTACGTCTGCTGAAATCTCATTACCAAGCCATAGAAGCATCATTATCGGGTCAAGGAAATCACTCCAGACCTCTTCGAGAGGCTTTGAGATACGAATGCGAAGATGGATAACTGGAAGGACGTCCTCCTTGGGTTCTGCCATTACATTCTCCTCGTGAGATAATATGACTACTACTTACCCTTATGTTTGTGATGGTTCTGGAATGAAAAAGATATGAAATGAAGAAAGTGTAGGGGAGTAACCCCTACTATGTTCTTCCAAATGAAATTACAGGTCTGCTTGACAATTCTGACACTTGCCAATACCTTGTTCTGTTTTTGCTCCACA